>JBFMGU010000189.1:0-20831 GCA_040752415.1 Myxococcota bacterium | reverse complement strand
CAACAAGCTTCGCCGCGTCCACGTCGTCCTCCCGCCAGCCTATGGCCAGGCTATGTGGTCGGGGGATACTGCCACGGCTCACCACTCATGCCCACGTCGTCACCGTCACGAATGGGCGAAGGACCGAAAAGTGGCAACGCCATCACCAAGGCGTTCATTGGCCAACCTTGACCGCTCGTTCCTGAGCACCCCGTGGCACAACCCGGGCCGGCCAATGCCGCCCGGGGGTGCACGCGCAGCGCCAGTGGTTCGCCGTTGAGGTACACAATCTCCCGGGCAACTTCGCCCGTAAGCCCGCTTACCTCGGCAATGAGACGCCCTGACAGGTCGTAGACGTAGCGCAAAGGCAATCCGAGCTCCAGCGGAGCCGCCCGCCAACACCCTACAGAAGGAGCACAAGGGAGTGTGCCGGATTCTCACACCCTCTTGCCCTTCCTACCCGTTCGAGGAGGCGCGCACCTTCTTCGACGCGTCGCTGTTCCTGCCGCCGATGGACGACGGCCCCGAGAGCCACGCGGTCAGCCCCCCGCCCGCGCTGCCGATTCCCGACGTCGCGCTGCCCGCCGGCAAGCCCATCACCCTGCGCACCGAGGACAGCCGCGGCCGCCCCTTCGACCTCGCCGCGCTGCGCGGCCGGGTGCTGTGCATGCTGTGCGCCTCGCGCGGGGTGCGGGATCACGCGCAGCTGCTCGCGCAGACGCTGGGCGAGAGCTTTGCCGGCGACCCGCGGGTGCTGCTGGTCGTCGTTCTCGACGGCACCGACGTGCCGCGCATCCTCCTGCCCGTGGCGCGCAGCGCGATTGCGACCCTGCGCGGCAACGCGGTGCGCCAGTTCAAGGAGCGCTTCGCGCGTGCGGGCAAACCGATTCCCGCCGATGTCGAGGACATGGTGTGGTTCCTGCCGGACTACAACGGCAAGCACTTCGCCGCGCTCGGGGTCGGGCTGCCGCTCAAGACCGCCGCGCTCGCCGTCGTCGACGGCAGCGGGCGGCTGCAGGGCGTGTTCAGCGGGCCCGGCACGCGCCCGGCGCAGGACGCCGCCGAGGTGGCGCGCCAGGCGCTCGCGTCGCTGTGACGCGCGCTTGCCTCATTCGATCGCTTTGAAATGCCTTGTCTCACCGACGGCCGATCAGGGTGGCCAGGACGGCGGGCAACTCGGGAGCGCCGGCGGCGGTAGGTGAGCGCCAGCCGACGAAACCGTCCGGCCGGACGAGCAAAGCCCCCTCCCGACGGATGCCGGCCGCGGTCGGGAAGCGGTCCTCCGGATCCTCGACGTCGACACCGATCCGGTAGCAGGCCAGCTCCGTGCCGGCGTGCCGGGCGGCCTCGGCGGTCGCCTGCTGCCAGGTCGTCCCCTCCGGCCCAACCAGCAGCGTCCAGCGACCGGCCACCAGGTCCAGTGTGGACAGCCGCGTGTCCGCTCGGTTCAGCCAGACGTGGGGGACGCGGGTGCCGGGGGAGCCGTCGAGGTCGGCGGTGATGTCCTCGGTGGAGGGCAGCGGTTCGGTGCCGCGGACGGCGGTGGAGGTGTAGCGATAGCCGAGGACGACGACCGGGGCGTTGAGCATGCCCACGGCGGCGCGGCGGGCGGCCGTGCCGGGGCCGCGGTCCCAGTGCAGCTCGGGGTGGGACGCGCGCAGCAGGGCCTGCTCGCTGGTGATGGCCGCGACGGGTCGGCGTTCCTGCTCGTAGGTGTCGAGGAGCGGGGCGCCGGCGCGGCCCTGGAGCACGTGGGCCAGCTTCCAGGCCAGGTTGTGGGCGTCGGCGATGCCGGTGTTCATGCCGAACGCGCCGAGCGCCGAGATCGCATGCGCGGAGTCACCGGCCAGAAACACCCGGCCGTCCCGGAACCGGTCGGCGAGCCGCGACTGCGGGCGCCAGCGGAGCGCGCTGACGATCTTGACGTCGAGACTGGGGTCGCCCAGCGCGGTGTGGACCAGCGCGCGGCACGCCTCGGGGCCGGCGTCGGCCGCGGCGGCGTTGGCGTGGAACACCCAGCGGCGCTCGCCGTCGATCGCTACCACCAGGCCGGGGGCGTCCGGGTGGGCGATCTGGCACAGCGCGAACCGGCGGTCGCCGAGCAGCGGCGCCAGGTCGGCCTCGAACAGGATGTTGAGCACCCAGTCACCGAGGGGCCCCGGGCCGGACTCCCGGATGCCGAGCAGCCGCCGCACGGTGCTGCCCGCACCGTCCGCGGCGACCACGTAGGCGGCCTCCACCGTTGCGTCGCCGGCCGGGCCGCGCAGGGTGACGGTGACGTGGCCGGGGTGCTGGTCGAGGGCGACCAGTTCGGTGCCGTAGCGGACTTCGGAGCCGCGGCGGGTGGCTTCGGCCAGCAGCACGGTGTCCAACCGGTCCTGGGCGCAGGTGCCGCGCAGGTGGGACGGGCTGATCGCGGCGTTCTCATCGGTCGTCGCCCGGCGGACCGCGCGGTGCGCGGGCAGCTCGGCCCGGTCGAGCTCGCGGACGGTGCGCGCGGACGCCTTGCCGAACGCGCTGGACAGGTCCACGGCCAGCTCGTTCAGCGCCTGCTCGGCGCCCAGCTCGCGGAGCAGCTCGACGGTGCGGAGCGCCACGCCAGTGGCGCGCGGGTGCACGTTCGGGCCGGCGTGCCGCTCCACCACCAGCGGCGGTACCCCGTGCTTGGCCAGGAATGCGGCCGCCGTCAGCCCCACCGTGCCGCCGCCGACCACCAGCACATCCACCTGTTCCATCGGGTCTCCTTGCGTACACCGTACGCATCGATTGGGTACACCGTACGCATCCAGTAAGCTGTACGCAAGGAGGCCGACGCATGGTGGATGACCCGGGGCGGATCTGGCGGCGGGCGGCGGAGCGACGGCGGGCCGGGCTGGACGGTGACCGGATCGCGGCGGCGGCGCTGCGGCTGGCCGACGCGGAGGGGCTGGCCGCGGTGTCCATGCGGCGGCTCGCCGCCGAGCTCGGCGCCGGCACGATGTCGCTGTACCGGCACGTGTCCGGCCGGGACGACGTGGTGGAGCTGATCGTGGACGCCGCGTGGGGCAGCGAGCCGCCGCCGGCACCCACCGGCGACTGGCGCGCCGACCTGCGCGCGCTGGCCGGCCGCACCCGGCGGATCCTGCTGGCCCATCCATGGCTCGCGTTCGAGGCGCCCACCCGGCCCCGCTTCGGCCCGAACGCGCTGCGCCAGACCGAGGCCTCGCTGGCCATCGCCCGCCAGGCCGACCAGGACATCGACCGGGCCGCCGCGCTGCTCGACGCAGTGATGTCGTTCACGTTCGGCGCGGTCCAGCGGGAGCTGGCCGAGCGCCGCGCCGAGCGGAACAGTGGGCTCACCGAGGACGAGTGGCGCCGCACCATCGGCCCGTACCTGCGCGAAGCACTGGCCGGCGGCGACTACCCGCACCTGCGGGCGCGCGTCGTCGATGGCGCCGACCCCGACCACGCCGAGCGCTTCGCCTTCGGCCTGGACCGGGTGCTGGACGGCATCGGCGCTTGGCTGGCCGCGGTGCGCGGCGAGCGGTAGCGCGCGGAAGGAAGCGTCAGCGGGTGGGCACTCGCCGGGCATGAGACCACGGCCATTGCCATCTCCTGGGCGTTCCACGCGCTGCACCAACGGGAGAACGCGGCGGTGCTGGAGCGTCTGCGCACCGAGCTCGACGCAGTTGGCGCGGGAGCGACTCCGGCGGAGCTGGCGGGACTGCCGTACCTGGAGGCGGTGGTGCAGGAGACGTTGCGACGCTACCCGCTCGCTCCCGCGCCCAGCCCACGACGTCTGCTGCGTCCCTTGAGCCTCGGCGGGTACGAGCTGCCGGCGGGAATCGGGGTGAGCGCGGGCATCGGCATCGTGCACTTCAATGAGAAGGTCTACCCGGAGCCGCTGCGCTTCCGTCCGGAGCGCTTCCTGGAACGGCAGTACTCACCCTTCGAGTTCATTCCGTTTGGTGGCGGCGCACGTCGCTGTCTGGGCGCTTCCATGGCCACGCACGAGATGAAACTGGTGATTGCCACACTGTTGCGTCGTTTCCGTCTGCGCCTGGCCAGCACCAAGGCGGACCCCGGCGCCGTCCGGGCCGCGAACGTGGGGCCGAAATACGGCGTCAGGATGATCGTTGAAGAACAACGGGAGTGAGTGCGCGCCGTTGTTGACCGCGGCGTTCCGCGACCAGCACGCGGACATCTATGCTGCTGCGCATGCCCATCATGACCGAGCTCATCACCCACGCGCTTTCACCCGGCATCGCGCTGACCAGCGTCATCTTCTACAACTCCAGCCTGCAGAACCGCTTCATCTACATCACCGGCCGCGCGCGTGAGCTGAACCGCGAGGCCCGCCAGCTCCGCGCCGACGACGAGGAGAAGCACCAGGCGCGCATCACCAGCATCCGCAGCCAGGTGGACGTCATGACCCGTCGCGCCCGGATGATCCGCCACGCCATCCTCACCGTCTACGTGGCGCTCTTCAGCTTCATCCTCACCATCCTGGAGCTGCTGGCCATCGGGGTGTTCAACATGCGGGACGCGGAGGTGGTGCCGGTGGCGACGTTCGGCCTGGGCTTCATGGCGCTGGCCACCGCCACGCTGTTCTCCTGGACGGAGATGGCGCTGGCGCAGGGATCCCTGGACGAGGACATCCGCACCAGCTTCACGCCGCGCCCGCCGGACGCGGGTTGACGTCGCGTCCCGTGGCGGCGTCATCTCAAGCTGGGGCCCACGCGCGGGGACGCGGCCGGCCGACCCCGTGGCAGCGCCGGGGTGGCCATGGCATGCTGCGCGCACTCCGCCCGACGTCCCGGGCCCCTCGTGCCGACGAAATCATGCGTCCTATCCGCCTGCTGCTCCCCCTGTGCGCGCTGTTGATTGCCGCGCAATGTGACGTCTGCAATCCCCCGCCTCCGCCGCCTCCCTCCAGCGGCGGTGACGGCGTCATCCGCATGGGCGGGCGCGACGTGGCCTACGTGCTGGTCCCGGAGGAGTCGCGGCTGCTCCTGCTCAACAAGAAGATCACCACGCGCGGGGACTGCAACTTCTTCCACCACCACGCCGTGGCCGCGCTGACCACCGACCATGACTTCACGCTGGACCGCGACAATCCGCAGAACGGCACGCTCAGCGCCACCGTGCACACCGACGGGCTGGACCCGGACCGCCCCGAGTACCGCGACGCCTTCGAGGAGACGCGCGGCTCCACCTTCAGCGAGCGCGACCGCGAGGACATCCGCACCAACATGCTGGAGCAGCTGGACGCGTCCAACTTCCCCATCATCACCTTCACCGCGCGCAACCTCAGCACGCTGGAGGGAAGTGGCACCGCGGAGGTCACCGTGGACCTCAAGGGCAAGCAGAGCGTGACGACGATGAACGCGAGCGCGCGCTGGGACGGCGACAAGCTCATCATGGAGGGCACCGCGTTGCTGGATGGCGCGCAGCACGACATCCCGGTGGGCACCTTCCGCGACTGCATTGACCCGCAGATGACGCTGCTCATGACGATCACGCTCAAGCCCGGCCAGGGCGGCGGGAACCTCTTTCCCGACGGGGGCGACCCCGGTCCCGTCGACGCCGCGCGCCAGTTCTACGAGCCGGAGGGGGAGTGCGCGGAGATGGGCTACGAGGACGTGCGGCAGACGCTGCTGGTGCGCTGCGCGGGCTGTCACAACAATCCGCCCACCGTGGGCGCGCGCGACCCGCTGGTGACCTGGGAGGACTACCACTGGCAGGCGCGCCTCCCGCCGCCGCAGCCCATGTACCTGGCGGTGGCCGAGCGCATCGTCGACGCGGGCTTCCGCAAGATGCCCCCGGAAGGCAGCACCGACATCACCGGCGCCGAGCGGGCGCAGGTGCTGCAGTGGATTGCCGCGGGCGCGCATCCCTACAAGTGCGACGGCAACGGCAACCCCATCATCCCGCCTCCGCCCGACGCGGGTCCCATCCCCACGCCGCCGGAGTGCGGAGACGTGGGCTACCAGGTGGCGCGCGACCTGGTGAACCGCTACTGCGTGCCGTGTCACGTCGAGGGTGGCGGGCAGGTGCCGCTGGATACCCACGAGGCGGGCCTCACACCGTCCACGCATCCCGCGTATCCGTCCATGACGCGGTGGCGCAGCAGCTACCTGCGCATGCTGGATCAGTCCATGCCGCCGGGGTCGGTGGTGCCCACGTCGGGAGAGATGGAGCTGATGCGGCGCTTCGTGGCCGCGGGTGCGCCGCGCTACGCCTGCGACGCCGACGGTGGCGTGCTCCCCGACACCGACGCCGGTCCCCCGCCCACCACCTGCGGCACCGGAAGCTACTGGCCCACCAATGAGCACCGCGTGACCGGCCGCTCCGCCGCGGAGATGCACCCCGGGCGCAACTGCATCGAGTGTCACCTCGAGATGGAGCGCGCGCCGGATGATTTCGTGGTGGCGGGCACGGTGATGCGCACGTTCCATGACCGCGACGACTGCGAGAGCAACGTTCCGCCCAGCGGCGTCACCGTGCGCATCACCGACGCCAACGAGCGCATCGTCGATCTCACGGTGAACCGGAACGGCAACTTCTACACCCGCTTCCCGGTGCAGCCGCCGTACCGCGCGGAGGTGCGTTACGGGGGACGGGTGCGTCGCATGTTCACGGCGCAGATGGACACCAACTGCATGAACTGTCACACCGAGCAGGGTGAAGAGGGCGCGCCGGGTCGGATTGTGGTGCCCTGATGTCCGCGCGCCTGTGGGTGTGCGCGCTGCTGCTCCTCTCCCACGGCTGCACCTGGTACCGCGCCCGCGGCGCCGCGCTGGATGCGTGGACGTTGTGGCGTGAGGTGCGGCTGGCGCACGTGGGGGAGAGCACGCTGGCCACGTTGACCTTCTTTGCCGAGGAGGAATTCGCTCCCGGCGTGGGGGAGCTGCTCTACCCGGACATGCCCGCGCACTGGCACACCCGCGCCGGATTCGACTTCCGCGCCCGCACCGCGTGGCAGCAGGGCACGCGCGGGAACGAGCGGGTGCTCTGGGAGGTGACGCCGGAGGGATTCACCGCCCGTCGTGACGGAGAGACGTACCACGCACCGTGGGGCCTGGGCGGTGGTTTCCACCTGGAAGCGCTGATGTGGCTGCTGCATCCCTGGGAAGCCGCCGCGCCCGACGACGTGGAGGCGCTGCGACTGCCACGTCACGGGGAGATGGAGCGCTTGCAGCTGCGCTACCGGCAGGGGACGCGGGACACGTTCGTGCTGGAGGTCCATCCGCGCACGCGCCTGGTGCACGCCGTGGAATACACCGTCAATGCGCTGCGGCTGCCGGTGCGCTGTCGCATGGAGCTGAGCGATCACCGCACCGTCCCGTCCGGCGTGGTGGTGCCCCATGTCTGGGACGAGTTCCTGCTGCTCCCCTCGGGGAAGGTGCACTTCCACCGCATGCACCTGTGGGACGTGGAGGCCACGCTGAAGGGGCCGTGATTCACGGTCCGCCCGTCGAGATGCGCGCGTAGCGGATGTCGCTGGGGGTGTTGCCGCCGGGGCGGAGGCTGGTCCACACGACGATGACGCCACCGGGTTCCGGCAGCAGGCGCGCGTCCCAGCTCCATCCACCGGCCAGCGTGAGCGGGATGGGTTCTCCAATCCAGGTGCCGTCCTCCACGTCGACGAGGCGGACCCAGGCCTCTTCCGTGCTCCAGCGTCGCAGCAGCAGCGCCACCGCGTCCCCCGTCGAGGCGCCCTCCAGCAACTGGGTATCCGTGGGTAGTCCGGCGAGGGGGATGGGCGCGTCATCCAGCGGCGCCGCGGTGGCAACGGAGAGGCGACGCATCTGGAGGTAACCCGCGCTGCTGAAGCCAAACGCGAACACGTCGTCACCATGCGGAATGAGCCGGGCGCCGGTGCCCACGCCGGTGATGTTCCAGGACCCGGCGCTGCCATCCGCATTCAACCGACGCGCGAACGTCTGCTCCAACATGGGCCCGATGACGACGGCGCCACCGTCGACCATGACGAGATCCTCGAGGGTCATGTTGTCGGAGAATGTCCAGGTGACCGGGCTGGCGCCACCGCCCACCGACGTCATGATGATGCTACGACCGACGACGGTGGCGACGAGTGGCCCGTTGTCGGCTGGAGAGACCCCGGACCGCTCGAGGTCGTACTCCGCCGGCAGCGACAGGTTCAGCGGCGTGATGTTGTTCCCTTCACCCGAAACCGCGTGCAGGTGCAGCGTCGCGGGGCCGCTGTTGGGCGCGGAGAGGTTGAGGAGGAGCCAACCGTTGTCGTCGTGCGCAAGCCTGGTCTGCCATGCGCCGGGCAAGGGAAGACAGTCCTCGGACAACAATCCCAGCTGCGCATCCAGGCGGAGGAACCGCGTGACCATGGCCCAGTAGTCGACGCCATAGGGAAGCGCGACGGCCACGGTGCCATCCGGCGCACGCGCCAGGGCGATGCTCCGGACCGCGCCACTGCCGGCCACCAGGACGCCGCAGTCCTGCACCAGCGGGTGCTCCACGCAACCGGTGCACGACGTCACGTCCCACTGACAATGCGAATCACAACGCGTCACGCCCGGACCCAGCCCAAACGACTCACACCCGGGGGGCGACGCGGCATCACCGTCGCAGGCCTCCTGCACCTGCTCGTAGTCGTCACAACCAGAGTCGCCATAGGCGCAGACCGTGCACGCATCCATCACCTGATTGCCGCAGTTGTGCAGACCGCAGGTGGTCTCGGGAGGATCCGGCGACGGACACGCGAACGCCGCGGCCGGAGCAATCGGCAGCGCGGGCGCGTCCAGGCGCGCAGGGTTGATTCTCGCGAAACGAAGTCGCCGCGAATCGGGATACCAGTCGGGGAGGTGGTCGCCGAGCCAACCCACGACGAGGGAGCCGCCCAGGGCCACCAGGTCGTGACGGATGGCGGCGCCATATTGCTGGTCCACGGTGAGCGGCGAGCGTGCGGGTTGGCTGGGAGTGATCAGGTCCAGGTGTGACGCGTACCAGGTGGTGCCGGTGTATCCGCCCAGGAGCGCATGGGTGACACCGTCGACAACGGCAACCGGTGCGGGATTGAGGTACCGGTGGTCGCCAATGACCGCTGGCTCGCCGAGGGCCTGGCCGTCGACGTCGAGGGTGACATACAGCGTCGCGGGCTCGGCGGTGTAGGCGGTCGCGGTGAGGTGAACCACCTGTCCGTCCCACGCGAGCCGGGGATACGTGGTGAAGGACCCCAGTGGCTCACCCATGGCCACCACCTCACCATCCGCGCTGAGAATGAACACGGTGATGCCGCTCCCACTGCGCGCCGCGGCGACGACCAGGCGATTCCCCGCCGTCACCGCGGTGAAGGGTTCCCAGTACCCTTCGTCATCCAAGGGCGTGCTCCACACCTCCTCGCCCTCCTCATCCAACAACGCCGCCATCAGGGTCACGCCGAACCCATAGGCCTGTTGTTGCCACACCATGAGCACGCGTCCCTCGCCGCCAGGCGCGAGGGCGACATCACCGGTGTATCCCTGCACCGTCGTGGTGACCACGCGCTCTCCCAGCATGGCGCCACTCGCGCTGAGACGATGGACACGGAGTCGCCCGTTGACCGACGCCATCAGCCAACCGGATTCCGTTCCCGCCAGCGCCACCTGTGAGGCGGGAATGCCCAGGCAGCTCGAGTACGCCTGCACGTGCAGCTCCGCGTCCACGACGGCGAAATGCGTCACGTACTGCCCCTGCGCATCCAGCGCGAGCCACGCCGCGCCGATTTCGGTGTCCCCGCGGGTTGCCAGCGAGAGCGCCCACGCGTCGTCGCTCGGGAGGTTGGTGTTGGCGCACGCGTCAATGGCGGGATGCTCCGCGCACGGCCGGCAGCCCTGGGGGTCGAGCACGCAGCCCGCGGTGCAGCGCACCTCCCCTCCCGCGTATCCCAGCGCTTCGCAGGTGAACGGGACGTCGTCACCGTCGCAGATCTCGCGCAGGCCGAAGCCCATGCACTCATCCCGTTGCCCATTCCCACACAGACCCGGGCATCCAAGGTGGACCGTGGCCGCCGCCGCGCCGCCGCGCCCCACGCAAGCTCCGTCGCTGCACGCGTCGTCGGAGGTGCACTCGTTGTGGTCGTCGCATGGCATGCCGTCGGGAACCGGCAGGGTGCGGCAGCTGCCGCTCACGCAGAAGGATACGGAGCGGCATTCATCCACACCGCCGCACGGTGAGCCGTCGGCGGACGGTGTCCGCACGCAGCCCGCGGTGACGTCGCAGCGCGCGGAGACACAGGGTTCGTCGGTGGCGCACGCGGCGTCGACGGGGACGGCCTGGCACCCCCGCACGGCATCACAGGTGTCGACGGTGCAGTCGACGCCGTCGTCGCAGGTCAGCGGGACGCCCAGGCATTCCCCGTCCACGCACGAGTCTCCCGTGGTGCAGGCGTTCCCGTCGTCGCACGGGGCGGCCACCGGGTCATGGAGACAGAGCTGTTGCTGATGGTGCCAGGCATCCAGCGTGCAGGGATTGTCGTCGTCGCAGGACGGGGGATCCACGCCTGCGCCGCGCAGCTCGACGGTGGCATGCACCTCGTCGGTCGACGTCTGGAGATTGACCGCGCCGGCGAAGCGGTCCACCACGCTGGGCGTGAAGAGGATCTCCAGCGTGCCTTCCGAGCGGGGCTCCAACCGGGCGGGAAAGGACGTCACGGAGAACGCGTCATCACCGGAAGACAGCGCGTTGCGGATGACCAGTGGCGCATCTCCCTCGTTGCGGAGGCGCACGGCCATCACGTGACGCGTGCCCACCACCTGCTCACCCCACTCAACGTGCCGCGGCTCCACCACCAGCTCGGCGCGACCGGCACCCAAAGTCACGTCGTCATGGCGGCCAGGAAGACACGACGCTGCGCACACCAGGAACACCCACGCAACCGGAACGCGCATCCCGGTGGTCTACCGGCGACACGGCACCCCCGCAGCCCGGTTCTCATGTTTGTCATCGCCCGGCGCGACCGGATGGACTCACGGCGTCGATGTCAGCGGGTCAAAGCGGAAGACGCGCCCCGGTCCTTCCACGCCCTCGCTGGTCATCCACATGGTCCCGTCGGGGGAGAACGCCAGGCCCTCGGGCTGCTCGAAGCGGTTCCCCTTGAGGCGCCAGGAGTGCCTGATGCTGCCGTCGGTGCCCAGCGCCACCAGGCCCCGCGCCGTCGACGAGAGGACGTAGAGCTCACCGGTGATGGGGTGCAGCGCAATGGCGGACGGCTTGAAGTCTGCGACCTCCCGCAGCTCCGCGGGCATGGCGTCCATGTTGAACCGGTAGGCCGGGTCGGCCAGGTAGATCTCCGCGCCCAGGTCGTAGGCGTAGACGGCGCGCTCGCGCTCCCCCACCAGCGGCCCGCCGTATTCCTTGCACGCCATCAGGATGCGGTTCGTGGTGGCGTCGTAGGTGATGCCTTCGGTGTCGTTCTCGCGCGTCAGCGGCGTGGCGTGGTGGCGGATGGTGATGTCCAGCCCCTGCCAGTTCTCCAGCTCCAGGAGCGTGCCGGTGTTGCGCAGCACGAACATGCGCCCGCCCGCCAGCTCCACGCCCTCGTAGTCCGCGCCGTCCTCGAAGTAGTGGCGCTCCTCGATGAACGCCGTCTCCGGGTTCAGCACGAAGAGCATTCCCACCTCGTCCTGCACCACTGCCAGGCGTCCGTCGGGCAGCACCGTGACGCCGGAGATCTCCCTCAGCTCCTCGGAGAGCGCGAACGCCTCCGTCGGTGTGTCCAGGTCGTACGGTGCGCTGGGAACCCTCACGCCGGCGTCCTCCGACGTGACCACGGGGGGCTGATCCTCCCCGCGCGGCCGCTCCTCCCCGCCGCACGAGCAGAGCAACAGGGCAAGCAGGACGCGGACTCCTCGCGCCACGACGCACCTCCCAGGCCCGCGGGACATCACTCCTCCGTCTCCACCGGCGGAGGTCGCTTGTAGTTGTTGATGCCGCACCGGGCGGTGAAGCTGATCTGGAGCGTCTCGCCCTCGTTGGGCGTGAGGGTGAGGTGACCGCCCACGGTGCCCTCGTTGTCCGGGATGATGTAGCCGTAGGCGTCGGGCTGGCCGGTGTACTCCCCCAGCGTGAAGACGCCCTGCGGAACGGGCTGCACCACGAGATCCTCGCCGTCGCGCTTCCACTCCAGCTCTGCCCACATCTGGTCCCGCGCGGGATCCTGCTCCTCGTCACGCGGGACAATGGTCACCAATGCGCCGGCGGTGTCGCGCGCGAAGTCGTGTTTCTTGAGCTCAATCTGCAGCTCCCGCTCCTGCCAGTCCACGTCGAGCTCCACCTTGATGACCACCTCGTTGAGCAGGGGTGGATGGCGTTCGCCGCCCTCGGCGGGGAGCTTGTATTCGCGCTCGCAGCGGAGCTTGCCCAGGTCCTCGGCGTCACGACGGGAGAGTTCCTGCTCCAGGTCCTCGCCGTTGAGACGCCCCACCATCCTGAAGTGCGGCGTGCTGCCGGCCCACGTGCTGGCATCCACCGGGGTGGGCACCCACGGCGGCGCCACGCCGGACGGCGCTTCGCCCGACGATCCCGGATCACAAGCAAGGAGCAACGCGCACCCGGCGGCGCGGAGCAGCAGTCTCTTCATGGCCATTCCTGGGATGCGGAGCGCGCGGCAGGATGGCGCACGTCTCCAGCACTCCAGTCTAACCACCGGCCTCTTGGTCACCACGTCGCCCGGCGCGATCCGCCGTGGCGCTTCGGTCGAGCTGGAAGGGTTCCCGCAGCCGCGTTCCGGGAAACCGGGTCCGGGCCGGGTCACGCCGGCAATCCCGGATTCACGTTGACGGTGGCGTCCCAGGCGCGGCGTGGTGGGCATTGAGTCCCGGCGCCGGGGACCGCTAACATGTCCACCGCTGCATGATGTCCTCCCGCCGGTTCCTCCTCTCCCTCGGTCTGCTGGCCGTCCTTGCCCCGCACCTGCGCGCCGCGCCCAGCGCGTTTGATCACCAGCACAACGCGTGGACGGAGACGCTGCGCGGCGTGGTCTACGACGGGATGGTCTCCTACAACACGCTGCGCGAGGACCACGCCGGGCTGGACCGCTACCTCGCCACGCTGCAGTCGGTGACGGCGGCGCAGTACGCGGGCTGGAGTGAGGCGCAGCAGCTGGCCTTCTGGATCAATGCCTACAACGCGTACGCGGTGAAGCTCATCGTCGAGAATCACCCGGTGGAGGGCATCCGCGCCATTGGGCTGCTGCCCGGCAGCGCCTTGGACCGGGAGTTCATCCCGCTGCAGGTGCTGGGTGGCTCCGCCCTCTCGCTCGAGGACATCCAGCACCGCATCCTGCGGGAGCGCTTCCATGATCCACGCGTGCACTTTGCGCTGGTGACGGCGGCGCGCGGTTCCCCCAAGCTGCGTCACACCGCCTACAGCGCGGATGCGTTGCACAGCCAACTGGAGGACGCCGCGGACCGCTTCATCAATGACCCGGAGCACAACGTGGTGGACCTGGCGGCGGGGCGCATGAAGCTCTCCCCCGTCTTCAAGTGGTTCCGCGCGGACTTCGAGAAGCAGGCGCGCAGCCTGGGCGGCTACCTGGCGCAGTACCTCCGCCACGACGACTACGAGAAGCTGCGCACGCTCGCCCCCACGCTGAAGGTGGAGTTCCTGGAGTTCGACTGGTCCCTGAACGGCCGCTGAGTCTCACCTCGCGTCGCGTTTGGCGCGGTGGGCCACGCGAACCGTTGCGTGCACGGGCAAGGTGGGGCTACGCCAGGCTTCCACAGAGGAACACCATGCGCTTCTCCCTCGGCATTCCCGTCGTGCTGCTGGTTGGCGCTCCGCTGCTGGCGCACGCCGACACGCCTCCCGCCTCCCCGCCCACCGGCGGCACCTCGGTCCCCGCCGCCGAGGCCCTGGGAGGAACCACCGCCAGCACGGAAGGCATGGCGGTCATGCCCGTCAGCGTGCGCGTGGAGGACGTGCGCGCGCGGGAAGGCAGCACGCTGCTCACCAACGTCCTCACCGCCAAGCTGGATGAGATTGGCGGCTACCGCGTGATCAGCGCCGACGAGGTGGCGGAGCTGCTCAAGAACGAGGCGGAGCGGCAGCAGGTGGGCTGCACGGATGAGGCGTGTCTCGCGGAGATCGCCGGCGCGTTGGGGGCGCGTTACGTCGTCACCGGGGAGATTGCGCCGCTGGGCCAGAACCTGTTGTGGAGCTCCACGCTGGTGGACCAGCGCGACGGGACCGCGGTGCGTCGGGCCAGCGTGCAGGGGCGCGGCATGCAGGCATTGCTGGCGCAGGTGGACGAGGTGGCCGCGGCGCTGAGCGGCAAACAGAAGACCACGCAGATGGAGGGCGCCGCGGCGCAGAAGCGCCTGGGTTTCTCCTCCGCCGACGACCTGGCCGCCTTCAAGCAGTTCCGCGAGCAGCACGGCGAGCTCACCAGCACCGAGGCACTCACCCAGTTCCTCATCGACACCAACCGGGAGAGCCGCGCGCTCGCCGTGACGGAGGCGTTGTTGTTCGGCGCCGCGGCCATCACCGTCAACGTGGCGGTGCTCTTCTCGCTGGGCAGCATCATCGCCTTCACCAACCTGCGGAACTTCCCGCTCACCTTGCTGGCCGGCACCGCCACGCTGATGACCCTGCCCTTCGCCTTCACCTTCGGCCTGGCCGGGGTGGCGCTGACGCTGGTGGACGCCCTCAACATGGGCCACGTGCAGGTCCGCTCCGACGGGTGCTGCCGCGAGGACGCGGAGATCACCGACGCGGAGAACGAGAACGGACCGCAGCGCGCCTCCGCGTTGCTGGTGCTCCTCAGCGGACCGCTCTCCATTGCCTCCATCTTCTTCACCCTCTCCATCTGGGGCACGGCGTACGCGCTGCTGCCGCGGCTGGGCATTGGCGTCACGGACCCGGGCACCCCCTATGACTTCACCGACCCCGGCTACTACCCGGCGCTGCTGGCCTACACCTGGGGCTTCATGGGTGCGTTCTGCTCGGCGGGATGGCCGCTGCTGGTAGGCGTGCCGGTGGGCCTGGCGCTCTTGTTCTGGCCGTCACCCGCCACCGTGGATGAGGTCGACGCCACCGAGGCCAAGGCAACCGGAGGTGCCAAGTGAAGACGTCCCTGTTGCTGCTGGCGTGGTTGGCACCGGCGTCCCTGCTGGCCCAGGAGGCGGCGGGCGCTCCCGCGGAACAGAAGGCCACGCGCGCGGTGGTGTTGCCGCTCCGCACTCCCGCCAGCGCCTCGCCCGACGTGGTGAACGCCGCCGCCGGCGTGGAACGCGCCTTCACCGACGCGCTCTCCCGTCACGCCGCGTTCCACGTGCTGAGCCGCCAGGAGATCGTGGGCATTGTGGGCAAGGCCGCGCAGGACCAGCTCATGGGCTGCGACGCGGAGTCCTGCGTGGCCGAGGTGGCCGACGCGCTGGGCGCCGAGCTCGTGGTGGTGAGCACCATGGATGCCAGCGGCGGCATGTGGAACATGCAGGCGTCCATCCTGGACCGACGCAGCGCCAAGAGCCTGCGCCGCGGCAGCATCAAGGCCCGTGGCCTGGACAACCTGCTCGCGTCGCTGGATCAACTGGCGCGCACGCTGGCCAGCGGCGGTCGCGTGGCGGTGGATGACCCGCGCCTGCAGGAGCGCCTGGGCACCGACGCCGCCGGCATGGAAGCGCTCAAGCAGCGCCTGGCCACCACCAAGGACCCGGACCTCACCGAGGTGTGGACGCAGGTGATCATCGACCAGAACGCGGAGAGCGAGGTCCACGCCGTGCTGCAGGGGCTGGGCATCCTCATGGCGGGGTTGACGGTGATGGCGGGAATGACGGTGATGACCGTGCTGTCCACGTTCACCAGCTCCGCGGAGTTCTACCTGTTCGCGCCGGCGGCCACCAAGCTCCTCGAGGACAAGAACGTGAACCCGGACGGCACGTACAACTACCCCGTCATCTTCCCGCTGGTTCCCTACCTGGCGCTGATTCCCATGGCGGTGGGCGTGGTGGGTTGGCTGGCGTTCTCGCTCGTCGTGACGCTGGTGGACAACGCGGACCTGGGCCGCATCCGGGTGAGCAAGTCGGGGTGTTGCCGGGATGAAGAGCGCATCCGGGGCGCGGAGCGGCCGGGGCTGGGTCGACGGCTGGCTCCCTACATTGCGGCCTTTGGCGTGGTGGCCACGCTGGTCTCGCCACTGGTGGGCGTGCTGGCCGCCATGCCGTTCTCCTACGTGGCGCTGGCCGTCATCAACGTGGTGCCCAGGTCGGCGTGGGGGCCCACGGTGGCGGTGTCGCGGGAGACCTGGGACAACGTGCACCTGGCCACCACGCTCACCGGGGTCCCGCTCTACGTCGGCGGTCCGCTGACCCTGGCCACCATTGGCGTGGTGGCAAGCATCCTGCTCATGCTCACCGAGCACCGCGCCGTCCTCAGCGACGACCCGCCGGCCGCCCGCAACCCCGCCCCCGCCGCGGCGCCTGCGCAACCCGCGCAACCGGCCGCTCCCGCGTCCAAGCCATGACCGGCGGCGCACCACCCGACGCGGCGGCGCCCCGGTTCCGCCTGGGCGTGGCCGTGCTGGTGCCGGTGAGCGCGGTGTTCATGGTCACCTCGCTCATCACCGCGGGCGTCTTCGTGGCGACGGCGGACAAGCGCTGGGGTGGGGCGCACGGCGTGGCGTGGGGGCTGACCGCGGCCGCGGTGGTGGGGAACCTGGTGTTGGGTGCGGCGTTGACCTGGCGCTTCACCCGTCGTCACGCGCCCACGGTGGTGATGACCGCCGCGGTGGCGCTGGCCATGGTGCTGCAGGCGGTGGAGGCGGTGGGACTGATGGTGACGTTGAAGGTCCATCCCTCCGACGTGGGCCAGAGCGCCACCACGCTGCTGCGTCGCGCCGTGGGGGAGCCGCCCAGCTCCGGGGACACGCGCACGCCCGGACCGCGCCCGCCGGTGGAGCCGCCGCCGCCCATCCTGCGGGGCACCACCTCGTCGTCGTCGTCGGGGTGACGTCGGAAACCGCCGCGTGCCAACTTTGGGAGTGCGGCCAGGATTGCCGCTTTGGTTCAGAACCGCCGGGAGGCAAAGCGGTACTTCATACCGCAGTCCGAAAGTGCCGGCCCGCGCGGACAACGGTTCCCCCTGGCCGGCACGCCACGATTTCCGACGACAACCTGGTGCGAGGGACCTCGCGCGAACCCCTGGGACGAATCCAAAGCGGCAATCCTGGCCGCACTCCCAAAGTTGGCACGCGGCGATTTCCGACGACAACTCCGTACGAGAGCGGGTGACCTCCGGATGGCGCGCGAGTTGGCCCGCGGCGACTTCCGACGACAACCCGGTGCGGGAATGTCCAAAACGTGCACCAGCGGCCCGCACCTCTCGGACTGCGGTGTGAAGCACCGCTTTCCCTCGGACCACACAGACGCGCGAGGACCTGCCCCTCAGGACGCGGGCTGCGCGTTGCGCAGTGAGAAATGCAGCTCCCGCTCCAGCCGCTCCACCTCGTCCTCGTACGCCGCGCTGGTGACCTGGTGGCGCAGGCGGTCGGACAGTGGGAGCACCATGGGCTCGGAGATCATGCGCACGGGGTGACCGGTCCGTTCGTCCACCACCGCGCCCTGGTTGAGCGCCCAGCTCACCTCCGCCAGCTTCATCCCGCGGCCCGCCCGCTCCACCGCGCGAAAGCGCGCCTCGTCGGACGGGTGCAGGTAGCGCAGGTAGCGTCGGGACAGCGCGGCCACGTGGTAGTGCGCCGGCGTGTAGAGGATGCCATCCAGCCCCAGCCGCTCGCACGCCATGAGCAGCAGCCCCACCACCTCCTGGCTCAGCCCCAACCCGGGATGCTTCTGGCCCGGCAGCGGCGCCCCCCCGCCCAGCCCCCGTCGTGGGTTCTGCAGCAGCAGCCACTCCACCGCCAGCAGCTCCATGCCCGGCACGGTGTGTTTGTCGCGTTGCACCCGCAGCTCCACGAGCAGCTCGCGCTCGTCGGGACCGCTGTAGATGCGCAGCGTGTGGCCCACCTCCCCGTCGAGATCCAGCCGCAACGTGGGCTCCCGGAAACCCAGCGCGCGCAGGCGGTCCATGAAGCCGTAGCGCTCCAAGGCCAGCTCCAATCCGTCCTGCGTGTAGAAGTCCAGGAAGCGGTTCCGGCGCGCGTGGCCCCACGCCCCGAAGATGTCCTCCTCGGTGATCCCCCAGTCATCCTCCCCCAGCCGACGGGAGAGCTCGTCGTGCGTCAGCGTGGCGGCGACGTGCCGGAAGCGCAGCAGCGTCATCTCGTCGCTGGGCGGCGGCTCCACCGGCTCTCCGCCGAGGAGCTGGGTCAGGAACCGCGCGGTGTAGCGCCACGCCTGCGGCCCGTAGCCACCCCCCAGCACCACCGCCAGCCGCGCCCCCACCTCCCGCACCTGCTCCAGCACGAACAGGTCGCGCTCCAGCATGCCCGCCGCGGTGATCTTCCAGTTGCCAATGGCGTCGTCGTGGGCCGGGTCGGTGCCGGCCAGGTAGACGCACAGCGCCGGCCGGAAGCGACGCAGCAACGACGGCAGCCGCTCCCGCAGCACCTGCAGGTAGGCGCGGTCGTCCACGCCCGCCCCCAGCTCCAGCACGGTGGCCTCCACCGCGGGTGAGAGGTCGCGCGTGGTGTTGTGCACGGAAAACGTGTGCACCGTGGGGTCCCGCGCGAAGATGACGCGGGTGCCCTCTCCGTCGTGGAGGTCGCAGTCGATGACCATGACGCGCCCGGAGTACCCGCTGGCCCGCAGCTGGGCGATGCCCACCGCCACGTCGTTGAACACGCAGAAACCCGCGCCCCGCTCCGCGGTGGCATGGTGCAGCCCGCCGCCCAGGTGCACCGCCGTCCGACGGAGGAACGCCACCTGCTGCAACGCCGTCACCGTGCCGCCGGTCATGCGACGCTGCACCTCCTTGATGCCCTCCACCTCCACCGCGCCGGGCTGGAAGCCCAACACATCCACCAGCGCGGTGGGGTCCACCTGCAGGCGCTCCAGCCAGGTGTCGCGGTGCACGCGCAGCAGCTGCGCCATGGTGGCTGGTCGCGCGGGCAGCACGTGGCGCGCCGGGATGAGCCGCTCACTGCGCAGGAACGCGAGCACGTTCTGGCCGCGCGCGGGGTCCATGGGCACGCCGGGAATGGTGCGCACGTAGGAGGTGTCGTGGATCAGCACCACGTCGGAGGGATTGAGGATCCGCCGCAGGCGGTGACGCAGCCGACGCAGCGGCCCCAGGCGCGTGGGATGGCGCAGCCGGGCCAGGCGGGCGAGCAGTCGCGGCGTCTCGGGGGACATGGTGACGGCGGTATCACGCAGCCGGGTTGCCCGCGAGCAAGGGCGGTCACGGCGCCAGGTGGATGCAGCCGGAGTTCCCGTCGTCATGCTGGTACTCGGGCCAGACCGGTGCCGCGCCCGCGGAAGTGCGACCCACCAGCCGACTATGCACCAGCACACCTCCGTCGCCCCGCGTGACGAGGTTCAACATCAGGCGCTCCCCGTGCGCGCGCACCACGGGCGGGACCTCCACCGCGCCGGGAAGACGGAAGGGCCAGCCCGCGTCCACCGCCACCGGCCCGTCGGAGCGCACCGCCATCACCCAGCCGGCCAGGTCGCCCACCACCACGGTGTCGGAGGGATCCTGCGGGTTGAGGTGCAGGCTCACCGCGCCCAGCAGCGGCGCGCCTCCGTCGGGGGAAGGGATGCGCCAGCGCGTGGCGGAGAGCTGCCCGTCGGACTCGCGACGCACCACGCGCAACGAGCCCCACGCACTGGGCAGCGCCACGCGCGCCTCCCCGCCCTCCCGCACCACCACCGGCGGACCGCTCAAGGGCTCGTCGGAGGTGAAGCGGTGCGGCGGCTCCAGCAGGCGGGCCGGTTCCTCCTCGTCCTCCTCGCCCAGCTCCACGGTGAGGCGGGTGACGCGCGCGCCCGGCAGGTTGCGGAACCCGTAGACCGCCACGCGCCCCGGCGCCTCCACCACGATCACCGGCGGCGTCACCGGCGTGATCCCGTCCTCCGCCACGGTGGGCAGCACCGGCGTCAAGGAGGGAGAGAGCTGCACGGGGTCCCACGCGTAGCGCATCACGCTGAGGCCCGCGGCGCTGTCCGCCACCAGCAGCCCCAGCTCCGGGCACGCGGAGACGAAGAGCGGACCGCCCACGCCGTTGAGCAACGTGGTGACCGGACGCTGCGGCAGGCCCGCCGCCGTCACCGTCACCTGGCCGGTGCGATCCGGGATGGCCACCAGGCCGGCGTCGTCGTGGGAGAGGGTGACCGGGGGCTGCTGCGCGGGCGCGGAGGCCACCGCGGGCAGGGACTCCTCCAGCACGCCCCCGTCCAACGCGTAGAAGCGCGCCTGCGGGTCATCCTCCTGCCGCACCACCCACATCGGCGGTCGCGCGCCGGAGCCCGGCAGGGCGGCAAACGCCGCGGCGTTGCCCGCGTCCCACTGGTGCTGCAGCACCACGCCCCCGTCGGGCGCCACCACCCACACGCGGCCATCCTCGTCCAGGACCACCACGCCGGGAACCAGCGCGTCGGCGGAATGCGCGGGGAGCAGTGGCGCGCTGCTGGCGGCCAGCACGGTGACGGCGTGGGGTTCGGTCAGGCACTCCCCGCACGGAAGCGCGCCCGGTGACGGCGGAGTGCCCGCCACGCACAACCCGTCGGGGCCGCAGTAGCCGGTGTCGCAATCCGCGTCGGCGGAGCAGGTGGCCAGCGTGAGCCAGGGTGGACACGCCAGGAGCGCGCCCAGGAGCGCCAGCACCATCACCGTCGGCCGCGCGCGCATCACCCTTCCTCCGGCGCGGACGGGGTGCGCAGCGCGCGGACCGCCAGGAGCAGCACGCCGCCGGTGGCCACCGCCACGCCCAGCGCCGCCCCCACCACCCCCAGCGCTCCCCC
>JBFMGU010000188.1:0-20891 GCA_040752415.1 Myxococcota bacterium | reverse complement strand
TGAACACCCCCGGCGCGGCACATCTACGCCTCCCCACGCCGTGGGGGAGGTCGGCCGCCACGACGAGAAATCGGTGCACGCGAGGCGGCCGGGTGGGGGGGCCAACTCGCCACCAACCCCATTCGCCACCAACGCCCAAAAGCGTGTGGGCGAGACACACCGTCCCCCTTCGGACGGAGCGCCTCGCCCACAACGTGGTTCAACCGTTCCTCAGCTGTTCACACGCAGGCTGCTGACGCTGCGACTGGTCACATCCGCCGTCAGGCCCCACAACATGATGCCCACGTAGTCCGCCAGCGGCTGCACCCCGAAGGTCACCCCCGCACCGACGTAGAACGCCTGCATCCCCACCGCCACCAGCCCCATCAGCAGCAGCAGGTACAGCATGGGGCGCGCCAGGTGATACGCCGCGTCGTGACGCGACAGCTCCGGCATCACGCCACTGAGCCGCGCCAGCAGCTGCCCCACGCGGTGCGTGGCCCCCGACGACACCGGCACCGGGATGGCCGCGCTGGTGGCCGGCATCACCGCGTCCTCCAGCGCCTGCTCAATCCGCTCCAGCTCGGCCCGCACGCCGTCCAGCCGGTGCGCCGTCACCTCCGCGCGCACCGCGTCCAGCCGACGCAAGAGCGCCTCCTGCACCCCCTGCGAGGCCCGCCCGATGCGCTGCTGCACCCGGCGCACCTCGCTGAGCGCGAACGCCATGGCGTGGCTGCGGTCATGCATGTGCTTCACCATGCGGCCCAGGATGATGCCCAGCAGCATGAGGAACAGCGCCAGGCCCGGCCCCTCGCGCACCGCCAGCTCGACGGGGAACGCCGCCGCCTGCGCCTGCCCCGCCAGCTGCAGCAGCACCTTCCCGCTGTAGCGCTCCGGCGGAATGGCCCCGCGTCGCAGCCCCACCGCAAACGTGGCCGACTCATGCGGCCCCACCGCCTTGAGCCCGTCCACGTCGACAAAGGCCGCGTCGGTCAGCGTGTAGCTGGTCTCCTCCCCCTTGAGCTGCACCTGCGCGCCGGTGGGCACGGCGGGCACCGCGGTGGGGTTGTGCACCGTGAAGATGATCTCGTCACGGCTCAGCTCGGCGGGGAGCAGGTGCTCGGCCAGCCACGCGCCGGGACAGACGCCCAGCACGCAACCACCGCTGCGCACCCGTCGGGCGGAGAGCCGCGTGGCGTCCACCAACGTGAGCTCCGGGCGCGCCTGCGCCACCAGGCGGAAGCTGCGCGGCGGCTGCCGCACCTCCTGGCCCTCCAGCATGAAATCCAGTGTGCCCTCGTAGGTGCCCGGCACCGTCACGTTGCTGATGCGGACTTCGAAGTCCTGCGGCGCGGCACTGCGCAGCTCATGCTCACCCACCAGCGTGATGTTGCTGCGGTCAATGACGGCGTCACCGTCCACCTGGCGCAGGTCGCTGGGGAGGAAGGAGAAGCGCGCGCCAAAGGACTGATCCAACTTGAGCCGCACGCTGCGACGGAAGGTGTGCTCATCCCCCAGCACCGCGCGCAGCTCCAGCGTCTCGTCGGATTCATCCAGGAGCACCGCCGGTCCCTCCGACGCGAACGCGGTGCCATGCATCAGGCCGATCATCATCAGGCCCTTCAACAGCTTCTTCATCCGGAGCCCTCCGTGTCAGAGGCGGTGAGGACGTGGTCCTCAGCGCGTCGGCTTGAAGAGCCCGACCACGACGGCCTGGCTCTCGTTTGGTTGTTCCGTCTCCCACTCGTGTCGGGAGAAGTAATCTCGTGGTCCGCGCGGCGCGCCCTCCAGCGTCAGGCACCAGTCAAAGCCGGGCCGACACTCGCGCGTGACGCGGTAGCGCACCCGGCTGCGACGACCATCCTGCAACAGGCGAACGTCCAGCGTGTCCTGCTGACGGCTGAAGGCGAAGCGGTCGAACTCCCCGCGGTAGGCGCTGGCGGTCTGGAAGATGCCGGCGTCCTGGTTGGCGTAGAGCACCAGCACGTCAATGGCGTCGTGCTCGTCGCCGGGGAGGTGGCTGATCCAGACGCGGTTGAGGATCTGCAGCTGCTCGTCGGAGCGGAAGGGCCGCCACACCCAGAGGGCGAGCAGTCCGACCAACGCCACCACGAGCCTCTTGTGCATTGCGCGCGGTCCCCGGGGCTGGATGCGCCGCGCAACCCCAAAGGATCACCAGCGCGAATGCACCGGATGATAGCGCCCGCAAATCCCATGCGCTCGCGCCACGGATGAAAGCCGGCCACCGCTGTTTGTCCGCCCCGCGCGCCCCCGCGCGTCCCACCCCGCGCCAACTCCGCGTTCCCCGTCGTGATTTCCGCGCACCCACATCACGCAGATCATGACGCACCACGCGTGATGGCGCTCACGCCATGGCGAGGTCAGTGCGCGGAGCCACCATCCACCGACGAGGACGGAGATTCCGGGGAACGCTCCGGCTCCTCGGGCGCCATGCCGTTCCAGATCCCGCCGACCCCGTAGCGACGCGCCTGCGCCACCTGCTGCTGCAGCGCGCTCTCCCGCTCGCGACGCATCTCCTCCTGCATCCGCCGGGCCTCGGCGCGCGCACCCTCCTCCGCCTGGCGACGCAGCCGCTCCACGTCGTCACGGGCCTGGGCCACGCCGCGTCTGGCCAGGGCCTGCGCCGCGCCCAGCAGCTCGGGTGGGCCGGTTCGCTCGGCCAGGTTGCTGAGGTCCAGGCGCTCCAGCACCGGCTTGTCGTACGCGCCGCCGAGCGTGAGCGGCGCCACCACGCGACCGCGCGGCCGCACCGCGCCCTGGCTCATGCGCGCCACCGCTTCGGGGGACATGTCGGTGGTGCCGGTGAGCTGGATGCCCCGACGGAGATCCACCGCGCCGCCGAGGTTCAGGTCGCCGAACGACGAGCGGCAGAGCAGCGGCTGGGTGAACGTCAGCGTCTCGCCCTCGACCCGGCCGGCGGCGGAGAGATCCCGGAAGTAGGGACGCGGGTCGCCGTGGGCCGCCTGTTCCTGGCCGCCGGTCTCGATGGGCCGCAGCGTCTCGGTGGGCGCCAGCACGCGGTAGTGGAGCACGAAGTCGCGCGCGCGCACCTCGGGTGATTCCACGCTGAAGGTACCATCCAGCGACGAGACCAGGTCCTCGCGCCGCAGCCCCACGGTGGTGACGTTGGCGCTGACGTCGACGCGGCCGGCCAGGGCGTCGGGGTCACGCAGGTGGACGCGCGCCAGCTCCGAGAGGTCCAGGCCCCGCACCGTGACGTCCAGGCGCGTGCGCACCCGCGTCGCCGCCAGCTCCACGCGGCTGCCGTTGGCGTCGACCTCCCCGCCCAGCGTGTTGAACAGGAGGCGGTCCAGCGTGAGCGTCCCCTTCTCCAGGCGCGCCATCACCACCACGTCGTCCAGCACGGTGCGGTCATGGAACACGCGGTCCAGCTCCACGCTCACCACCGCACGCGTGCGCTGCAGGCGGGTGCGTGTGTCCTCGGGGAGCGCGGCGCGCGGGTCGGCGTTGGGCACGGGGGGATGGGCCTTCTCCCACAGCGCCTGCAGCGCGCCCGCGTCCAACGTGCTGCCGGTGACGGCGAGATCCAGCTGCGGCGTCAGCGCGTTGTAGGCCACGCCGGAGACGGTGAAGTCGGAGCCCTGCGTGCGCACGCGCAGCTCGGTGAGCTCCACCTCCTGGTGCTCCGGGCGCCCCGCGTCCCGACGCCAACGCACCTGCCCCGCCAACTTCCCGTCGAGCGGAAGCCACGCGGGCGAGGCGGGCGTGCGCACGTCCATCAGGCGCAGCTCGCTGGTGGTGAGGTGTCCCTCGCTCGAGAGGGAAACCAGGTTGACCAGGGCCACCTCGCCATTCACCTCGCTGCGTCCCGAGGTGAGACGCACCGGGCTGGCCTTGATGGCCACCGACTCCGGCACGGCCATGCGACCGGTCACCACCGCCTTGCCCCACAGGCGCGCGCCGGTGGGCAGGTGCGCCACCACGTCGTCAGCTTGTCTGGGAAGGGCGCCGGCGCGGTGGAGCTGCAGCACCTCCCGCGCGTCGATGTCGACTTCCGCCAGGTCGAGATGGACGTGGGGATCGAGGAGGTCCTTCACCTGCGCGCGCCCCCGCAGCCGGCTCAGCGCGGTGCGCACCTCCAGGGACTCCGCCACCACCTGCATGGAGCGCGGCGCGCGGGGATTGCCGGTGATGCGCAGCCGTGCGTCGAGCTGGCCGCCGGGCGGGAACGCATCCGCGACGTCGCTGACCACGCGCAGGTCATCAAAGGCCACGTGGAACGGCTCCACCCGCAGGTCCACGTAGGAGCCCGGCTGGTCCAGCCGCTCCGCGCGACCACGCACCCGCATCACCGTCTTGCCCACCACCAGGTCCGCGTTCTCCACCGAGGCCTGTTTTCCGTCGTGGAGGATGCGCACGGTGACGTTGGCGGGATGGCCGCGCGGCTTGTCCACCACCGGGTGATGCTCCTTGTCCAGCACGCGCACCGCCATGTCATCCAGGCGCCCGTCGAGCGTCACCACGGTCTGCGCGGGTCCGGGATTGACGTCGGCGCTGAGCACGCCGTTGCCGCGCGCCACCAGCCACGGGCCGGAGACGTCCACGCCGCTCAACATGACCTGCGCGTCCAGCGCCTGTTGCCCCGCCACGGCGCGTGCCCGTCCCCGCACGCGCGCCAGCCCGGTCACCTTCCCGCCGCGTTGCACCGCCTGCGCAATGGCGGGGTAGACACGTTGCAGCTGGGTGATGGGGACCGCGTCGGAGTCCGCTTCTCCCTCGAGGAGCCACGCCGGCCCGGCCAGCTCCGCGCGCCCCACCACGGTGGCCTCGTCCAGCACCATCTTCACGTTGGAGAAGCGGATGCGGTCGCCCTCGCGGTTGGCGTCCAGGCGCAGGTGCATGGGCACGCCGGCGGGCTTGTCCACCCACTCCCCCCACGCCAGCCGCGCCTGGTCCAGCTCCACGCGCAACGCGCCCTGGCGCGCATCTCCCTCCAGCCGCAGGTCCACCGGGCCCTCCAGCTTGAGCCCTTCCGGCACCGCGCCGTCGGCGGGCGGGAGGAGCGCCACCAGCTGCTTGAGCTCGTCGACGTGCAGGTCCACCAGCGCCTGGTGCACGCCCTCCAGCGCCGGACCGGTGACCTTGAGACGCGTCTTGAGTCGCAGCGCGGTGCCGCTGACGTCGAGCTTGCGGACGTCCAGCAGCTTGGACGCTCCGTCCCACGCCACGTCGACCTCACCGGACAACGTGGCCGGTTCCCCGCGCGCCGACTGGTGGGCCAGCACCAGGTTCGCAACGTGCACCCGGCCCTGCACGGTGATGGTGTCCGCCTCGCCCTTCCGCTCCACCACGACGTCGGTACTGAGCGCGCCGGCGTGCGGACGGACCAGCATGGGCGGGACCAGGAAGCCCCACGCGCTCAGCTCCAGGCCCTGCACCACCAGGTGCGCGCGCAGCTCCCGCGACACGCTGGGCTCCTGGAAGTGCGGGCCCACGGTGGCCTCCAACGTTACCGGCGCGCGGTGGCGGTCGTGCTCCACGGACATGGTGGCCTTGATGTTGACCTCGCGGCCGGCCTGCAGCGGCCCCAGGGTGAGCGCAATCTCCTCGACGACACGCGTCTCCCCCGTGGCCACGTCATCCAGGAACACGCGCCCGCCGGTGACCTCCACGCCCGCCACGCGCTGCACGCGCCCGTGGCTCCATTCCCGGCGCAGCTCATCCAGGCGGGTGCGCAGCGCGTGCGGGTCCCCGGCAACACCCAGCGTGCCGTCGTCCCGACGGGTGAGGTGCCAGGTGGGGTGGTCCAGGCGCAGCACGCCCAGGGAGAGCTCGTCGCCACGGGAGGGCAACAGCTGCCAGGGGTCGACGGGGATCTCCACGCGCGGCAGGTGCACGGGCGGGTCGGTGGCGGGCGGCACCGGGGGCACGCGCACGTCGGTGAGGACCACGCGCCAGGGGTCTCCGGTGTGCAGGGACCAGCGTCGCACCTGCACGCGCTCCACGGTGGGCCCGAGCAGGTGCTGCGCCAGCATCCGCGCCACCTGGCGCGCCAGCGCGTCCGCGTTGACCAGCGTCCACAAGACGCCCGCCACCGTCACCACGATGAGCGCGCCAAAGCCCAGCAGCGGCACCCGGCGGGTGGCCGTCATGCGTCATCCCCCCGACGGGACCGGGGCAGGAATCCGGTGGTCCAGGTGGCGTCCATGGTCGACGGGAAGCAGCCTCGCACGACGGGCGGCCGGGTGAGAACTCCCTGGCCGATGTCCCTTGTCCCGCCGAAGCTCACGGCGGAGGGAGAAGAACCTGCCCGCTGGGCCGCGACGTCGGGGCGAAATGATGGTGCCCCCACCGGCGGCTGGTAGGGTTGGCGCCATGACGCAGAGCCCCGACGCCCCGCTCGTGGATGAGAACGACCTCGTCAAGCTTGACCGGGACCACCCGGGTTTCCGGGACCCCGTCTACCGTCGTCGCCGCAACGAGATTGCCCGCATGGCCGCGGCCTACCGCAGCGGCGACCCGTTGCCCGACGTGGCCTACACCGACGACGAGCGCATGGTGTGGCGCACCGCGCTGGAGCACTTGCGTCCGCTGCATGAGCGTCACGCGTGCGCGCAGTTCCTCCGCGGCTGGCCCCGCCTGGGATTCGAGCCCGGGCACGTGCCGCAGCTCTCCGAGGTCAGCGCGGTGCTGCAGCGGGAGACCGGCTTCCGACTCATCCCGGTGGCGGGGCTGGTGACGCCGCGCGTGTTCCTGAGCCACCTGGCGCGCGGGGAGTTCATGGCCACCCAGTACATGCGGCACCACAGCGCGCCCATGTACACGCCCGAGCCCGACGTCATCCACGAGCTGGTGGGCCACGCGGCCACGCTGGCGGACCCGCAGTTCGCCGAGACCAACCGGCTCTTTGGTGAGGCCACGCTGCACGCCGACGAGGCCACCGCGCTGCGCCTCATCCGCGTCTACTGGTACGCGCTGGAGTTCGGCGTGGCGCGCAGGGAGGGCGGCGGGCTGGAGGTGGTGGGCGCGGGGCTGCTCTCGTCGTTCGGCGAGCTGGGGCGCTACCAGGAGGCCCGGCGCGAGGAGTTCGACCTGGAGCGCGTCTTCGAGGTGGACTTTGACCCCACGCAGTACCAGGGCACGCTCTTCGAGGCGCGCAGCACCAACTGGCTGCTGGGCGAGCTCAACACCTGGCTGCGCGGCCTCATCCGCGGGTAGCTTGCAGGGACGCGGTTGCGTGACGGCGAGACGTGTTGCGTGGCCGACAAGACGTGTTGCCGCCGGCCGTCACGTCGCGATGGCAAATCGCTCCGAAGTCACGGCCCCCAGCCAATGCCCCACCACGCGTTACAGGCTGCGTCAGGCCAAGATGCCCAGCGGGATTGCTGACATCGTGAGCGGACCACGACCTGGAGTGCGGCGGGCCCTCGCCGCCCTGGCCAGTGCCGAGCGCGTTCACAGCGGACCGAACAGCCTTGGGGCTCAATGACGTCGGGGCGAGGCGGTGTCTCGTGGCGCGTGGAGCCCTGACGGTTGTCCAAACCACTCGACGCTGACCAGGGCGGCGAGGGCCCGCCGCACTATCGCGCCTATCTCGCTCGCCAAAAGGAAACCGCGGAGCTGAAGGCCCACGCGACGAAGGTCCTCAAAGGCGTGCCCTACCGCGCCATGCAGAAAGCCGGATGGATTGAAGACACCTCAGACCGCGTCCGGGTGCTCCGCGCACTCATGCGCTTCTTCCGGGTCGGAACACCACACCAGTTGGAAGCCGAGCAGATGCTTGCGGAAGCGGCTTTCCGCAGGTCCCAGAAGTTCAAGAGCGCCCCGCTGCCCCTGGCCGCATGGCTTTGACGCGGCGAGATGTTGGCTGAGCTGGCGCCTGCGACGCCGACCTTCGACAAGCACAGGTTCGAGTCTGCATTGGAGCGCGTGAGGGCGTTCACTGCACGAGGCCCCGAAACCGGGCTGCAGAAGGCCAAGGTCGAATTCCATAAGGCTGGGGTGCTGCTGTTGGTGGTGCCTGAGATCAGGGGAGCATGCGTCAGTGGAGCCGCTCGATGGATCGTCGGGAGGCCCGTCATCCAGCTCAGCCTGCGTCACAAGACCGACGACCACCTCTGGTTCACGCTGTTTCACGAGGCCGGACATATCATCCTGCATGGTGAAGACGGTTCGCAGTTCGTAGATGAGGATGACGGCGTAGCGCGGACGGCAAGGGAAGCTCAGGCGGATCGGTTCGCGGAAGACATGCTGATTCCGCCCGCCGCGTGGTCTGGCTTCCTGGCGTCTGGCGATTTCCGGCAAGGAGCAGTGAGGACGTTCGCCGCGAGCCAAGGCATTGCGCCGGGGATCGTCGTGGGTCGCTTGCAGCATGAGAAGCGCGTGGCCTACTCACAGGTCAATCATCTGAAGCGCGCGGTGACGTTCATTTCCGAGCATTGAATTGAAGCACAAGAACAGCCCTGGCCTGGCGCCGCGGACGAGGTGAAGAAGGCCCAAGCGCCAACACACGACTCCGCGACAAAATCGAGGGCGGACTGGCCGGGCCCTCCCGCAACGTGCCGAGGTGGCCGAACGAGCACCACGAAGGTTTTTCGCCTCGCGACGACGTGCGAACGCGCATGCGCTGGGTGCTAACATTCGCGTCATGACGCGCGCCTCACCGGTCCTCCTCCTGCTGCTCGCGGGTTGTCCCAACCGTTCCCCACCACCGCCTCCCTCGTCGCCGCCAGAGGTGACCGAGGAGCAGGCGCGCCAGCGTCGTCAGGCCTGCGAGTTCCGGGCGGGCGCGCTCCCCGCGGAGACGCTGCACACGCACGCAGCACGCGGTGGGGACATCCCGGTGGATCACATCCTTCTGGTCATGCAGGAGAACCGCTCCTTTGACCACTACTTCTCCCGGCTCAGCCACGGTGGCGTGCGGGTGGCACCTGACGACGCCGTCAATCCCGACGCGCTGGGCAACGACGTCGCGCGCTTTCACGAGACGCGCTACTGCGTGGAGGACGCGCCTCACAGCTGGAGCGCCTCCCACCGTCAGTGGAGCCAGGGCACCAACGAAGGCTTCGTCAAGGCGGCGGGCACGGATGGCGCTCGCGCCATGGGCTACTACGACGAGACCGACCTGCCCTTCTACTACGCGCTCGCGCGAAACTTCGCGATCTCGGACATGCACTTCGCGTCGCTGCTGGGCCCTACCTGGCCCAACCGCATGTTCTACCTGGCGGGCACCAGCTGGGGGCTGACAAGCAACATCCCGCCGCCGCTGCGCGACGCCGAGGGGCGCTACCACGGCAACCTGTTCTTCCAGCTTACCGACGCGCGCGTGGACTGGAAGGTCTACTCGGAGGCGGTGCCCTCACCGCTGATGTTCGTCACCGTGTACGAGGAGGCGCGGCACCGCTTCGTGAAAATGGACCAGTTCTACGCGGACGCTGCGGCCGGGACGCTGCCCCAGGTGGCGCTGGTGGAATCCAACTTCGGGACCGACTCCAGCGCCATCCGCAACGACGAGCACGCGCCCGCCAACGTCCAGGTGGGCCAGGCTTGGACGGAGGGGGTGGCGCGCGCGCTGATGGCCAGCCCCAACTGGGGCCGCAGTGTGCTGTTCATCACCTACGACGAGCACGGCGGCTTCTACGACCACGTTCCCCCGCCCCGCGCCTGCGCGCCCGACGGATATCTCGCCTCGACGGATGGTGGGGTGACGGAGGGGAGCTTCGAGCAGCTGGGCTTCCGCGTGCCGCTGCTCGCTATCTCGCCCTATGCTCGCCGTGGCCACGTCTCGCACCACGTCTCGGATCTCACCGGCGTCATCCGCTTCATCCAGACGCGCTTCAACCTGCCCGCGCTCACCGCACGCGACGCGAACGCCGAGCCGTTGCTGGACCTCTTCGATTTCCAGCATCCCGACACCCGCATCCCGGAGCTTCCGGCCGCGGAGGTGGATCCGGTGGAGTTGCAGCGCTGTGAGCAGCTGTTCCCTCGTCGGTGAACGGATTGCTGCAGGCGAGCGGGCCGGCGGATTCTCGACGGTGGGGCCGCCCGCGCTGCTTGAGTTGGAGCGGTGTTGGTGATGGTTCACGAGCCATCAACGCACGACGCGGGTGGCCAACGGAGGGACCGCACTCGGAATCGGCGTTGCAGGCCCGACCAGGGGCAGCGACGCATTCACCGGTACCCGGCTGTTCATCCGTACGCATTCCGCTCCATTGCGGCACTCCTCGCGTGAACCAACGTGTCCCAGAAGGATGCTCAGCACACACCCGCGCTTGCATGGGTGACGTTGGGGGTGACGGCGTGGCTCCGTCGGCCCCGGGCCAGGCATTTCCGTCCGCTCTCGTCGCGCCACGACGTGGACAATGCCTACCCCTACGGCTGCGGCGTCGGCTCACGCCCTGGATACCGGCTGGATAGCCACCGGCGTGACGGCTCCGGGACACCGCGGTGACGACGTCAGGTGACCCGGTAGTACCAAGCGTGGAGCATCACGCCTGGCCGGAGGCGTTCCCCGTCGTTATCGCCACGCATGGCCGACCGCATCCTGCCTTCCGTCAGCCCGGCCGCCGTTCCAGGGATGCCGCGCGACCCCAGCGTGGACGGCACGCTGGACCTGATGCGGGAGGGTTACACGTTCATCATGGACCGCTGTCGGCAGCTGGGCACCGACGTGTTCGAGACGCGTCTCATGCTCAAGCCGGTGGTGTGCATGATGGGCGCCGCGGCGGCCCGGCTCTTCTACGAGGACACCCGGTTCGAGCGCGCGGGCGCGGCGCCCCTGCGCCTGCAGAGGACGCTCTTTGGCCGCGGCGGCGTCCAGGGTCTCGACGGAGAAGCGCACCATCATCGCAAGGCGCTGTTCCTGTCCGTGTTGACGCCGGAGGGTGTGGGCCACCTGGTGGACGACGTGCGGAGCCAGTGGCTCTTCCAGGTTCCGCGCTGGGCCCGCCGTGACCAGGTGGTGCTGTTTGACGAGGTGGAGGAGATCCTCTGTCGCGCGGTGTGCGGTTGGGCCGGCGTGCCCCTGCCGGAGTCCGACGTGGCACGGCGAACCGCGGATCTGCATGCGCTGATTGACAGCCCCGGTGCGCTGGGCCCGCGTCATTGGCGCGGCAGGATGGGCCGGGCGCGCGCGGAGCGGTGGATGGCGAAGCTGGTGAAGGACGTGCGCGCCCACCGCCTCGCCATTCCCGACGACAGCGCGCTGGCCCGGGTGGCTTCACACCGGGACCTCGACGGGCAGCTGCTGACGCCGGGAATTGCCGCGGTGGAGGTGCTCAACCTGCTCCGTCCCACGGTGGCGGTGGCGCGCTGGATCACCTTTGCCGCGCTGGCGCTGCATGAGCACGGCGGGCAACGGGAGCGGATTGCGCGCGGCGACGACGCGGAAGCCGAGCGGTTCGCCCAGGAGGTGCGGCGCTACTACCCGTTCTTCCCCTTCGTCGCCGCGCGCGTGCGCCAGGATTTCGAGTGGCAGGGCTACACCTTCCGTCGGGGGCGCAGGGTCCTGCTGGACATCTACGGCACCCACCACGACCCGCGCAGCTGGGCGCGCCCCGGTGCGTTCCGGCCCGACCGCTTCCTCGACGGAGGAGGAGACCCCTACCGGTTCCTCCCGCAGGGAACGGGCAACCTGCGCACGGGCCACCGCTGCCCCGGTGACGAGCTAGCCCTCGAGCTGACCCGGGTGTGCACGCAGCTGCTGGTGCGCTCCATGCGTTACACCGTGCCGCCCCAGGACCTGCGCGTGGACCTCACGCGGATTCCCGCGCTGCCCGCCAGCGGGTTCGTGATGCGGGACGTCCGCGCCGTCTGAACGCGCTCCACGTCACGCTACCGCTCGCACAACGAGCGCAGGGGTTGACCGGGCCTCCCGCAATCCGCAAGCCCTCCGTGGACGTCCGATCGAGGAAACGCGGCCATGGACGAGTCGGGGTTCTGGCTCACGCGTTTGTGCTTCCAGCGTGGCCTGGGGCTCATCTACCTCGTCGCGTTCCTCGTCGCGGCGCGACAGTTTGCTCCGCTGTGCGGCGAGCACGGCCTGTTGCCCATCCGGCGCTTCACGGAGCGCGTGTCATTCTTCCAGGCGCCCAGCCTCTTCCACCTGTGGAGCTCCGACCACGCGACCCGCGCCGCGGCCTGGACCGGCGTGGTGCTCTCCCTGCTCGTCGTCACCGGGGCCACGGACAGCTTCGGACTGCCGCTGTCCTTGCTGGCGTGGGCCGTGCTGTGGGTGCTGTACCTCTCGTTCGTCAACGTGGGGCAGACGTTCTACGCGTTCGGCTGGGAGTCCATCCTGTTGGAGGCGGGCTTCCTGGCCATCTTCCTGGGCCCGACGGAGATGGCCGCGCCCGGGCTGGTCATCTGGCTCATCCGCTGGCTGCTGTTCCGCGTGATGTTCGGCGCGGGGCTCATCAAGCTGCGCGGTGACCCGTGTTGGCGCAACCTCACGTGCCTCCGCTACCACTACGAGACGCAACCCATTCCCAATCCGCTCAGCTGGTATCTCCACCGCCTGCCCAACCCTGTGCATTCCGCGGGCGTGTTGTTCACGCACTTCGTCGAGCTGGTGGTGCCTTTTGGCTACTTTGCTCCGGCGCCGGTGTGCTGGATTGCCGGCGCTTTCACCATCCTGTTCCAGGGCGTGCTCATCATCAGCGGCAATCTCTCCTGGCTGAACTACGTCACCATCATCCTGGCGGTAGGCTGTTTTGACGACGTGGCGCTGGCCACGGTGCTCCCCCTGGCGGTGCCTGACGTGGTGCCCGCGCCGGCCTGGCACCAGGGGACGGTGCGCGCGGTGACCATCATGACCGCGGCCATGAGCTACCTGCCCATCCGCAACATGCTCTCCTCCGACCAGGCCATGAACGCCAGCTACAATCCGTTCCACCTCGTGGGCACGTACGGCGCGTTCGGGGGCATCACGCGACGTCGCTTCGAGGTCATCCTGGAAGGCACCCACGACGAGGACATCACCGACGACACGCGCTGGCTGGCCTACGAGTTCAAGGCGAAGCCCGGCAACCCGTCCCGTCGGCCGCGCGTGATTGCGCCGTATCACCTGCGACTGGATTGGCTGATGTGGTTTGCCGCGATGTCCGGCCACCGGCATCACCCGTGGTTCGTGCCGTTGGTGGTGCGTCTGCTGCAGGGAGACCGCGCCACGTTGAAGCTGCTGGCGCACAACCCGTTCCCGGAACGTCCCCCGCGGTACGTCCGCGCCGAGCTGTACCTCTACCGTTTCACGACGAGACAACAGCGCCAGGAGACAGGACGGTGGTGGTGGCGCGTGCGGGTGGGGAGCTACCTGGCGCCGGTCTCACTGGCCTCTCCCGCCGCCTCCCGGCTCCTGGGCGTCCATGGCTGGCGCCACTGATTTGACGTTGTCACCACGTCAATCCAGGCCCAACTCCATGAGCCGTGGCCACGTCACCCGACGGAGCTCCGGCCAGCCCTGGTTGTACGGCGCGTCGAACAGGCACGCGGTGTGTGCGCGCTTGGCGTTGCTGCGGGCCCAGGCCACCACCTCGCGCGGCTGGTCATGGATGAGGGCGTCGCCGGCCAGCAGGTCCGTGCGCCCCGCCACCATCACGTCGCGCGAGGGCGCGCCAAAGTGCTCCGCCAGCCAGGCCCGCCGGGTCTTCTCGTACGCTTCACAGCTGGGCCACGGCGAGACCAGGAAGGCCACGTCACACCCGCGGGCCCGCAGTGCTCGCACGCCCTCGCACGCTTCCGGCATGACGGGCAGCTCCCGCCAGAAGCGCGGCATGGAGAGCGCGTCCTCGAACACCGCGCGGGCAATGGGGCTGAGCAGCTCCAGCACCTCGCTGGTGGTCACCTCGTGCGGCAGCGGCGCCGGCGCGCCCACCGACGACAGCCAGCGATGCACGCCGGACCAGAAGTCCGTGAGTATTCCGTCCACACCCAGGATGACCCTCACCCACCCCTCCTGCGTGACCCTGGTCTTTCCGTCGTCAGGTCACCCGCGGATCTTCCAGATTTCCGCGCCCACCCTGACGTAACGCTCTTGCCACCGCGGAAAATGCAACGATCTGGAGAAAAAGCCTGGTCTGACCGACGGGTAGGACATTCCGCGCCGCCCGGTTCTTCACGTTTCCGGTTGTGCTGACGCTTGTGCAGACGCGGGTGTCGCCGGGTGCCCCACGCGCTCCCACATCCGACGAGGAGCGGGATGACGTCCCTGCGCGTTGGCGTCCACGCGCGCGGAGTACATGGATTACGTCGTCATCGTGGAGATTCGCGGGGCGTCACGGTCAACTTCAGGGGGAACCACTGTCCGGCGCGGCAATGCAGACCTCCGCCCACAGCTGCGTGACGCGCACCGGGTTGTTCTGCGTATTGCGCGTGGAGCCCAGGGCCAGCTTGGCCTCCTGCACCGCCTGCGGGGTCCACGCGCCGCCCGTGGCGGGATCCGCGCCAAACACCAGCACGATGAACTGGTAGTTGGTGGTGAGCGTGGTCTCCGCGCCGAAGAAGTTGTTGTCGAGGAAGAGCGCGGGGCGCACGTTGCCCTCGGCATTCACGCGGCGGGCCTGGATGATCACTGCCACCTCGCGGACCTCCAGCTCCGTCGGGAGATCGAAGTCCTCGTGGCCAAAGTACGCCGAGCCCACCGCGCCCACGGTGTCATCCCAGACGTACGTGTTGTCGCCGTCTCCCGCTCCGTCGTCGTCGATCTTGGGCCACCAGGCGCCCAGGGCCGGCTCCCGCGCCCAGGAACCGCGGAACGCGTCGCTGGTGGGGTTGAGCACCACCATGCCCCCGGAGTCGGCACAGCCGCTCAGCACGCAGGTGCCCAACGTGCACGCCTCGTCGGCATTGCAGGTGGTGGGACAGCTCCCGCAGTGGCGCGCGTCCAGCAGCACGTACGTCTCGCAGCCGTTGGCGGGGTTGCCGTCGCAGTCATCCCAGCCGGTCTCACACTGGAGCTCACACCCCTGGGCGCCACACGTAGCCAGCGCATGCACTCCACCGCAGACCACGCCGCACGCGCGGCAGTTGCTGGTGGTGTCCAGCGGTGTCTCGCAGCCGTTGTTCCCGTCGGTGTCGCAGCTGCCCCAGCCCGGCTGGCATTGCGGGACGCAGGCGCCCGCCACGCAGTCCGGGGTGGCGTGGTCGTCGCCGCACGAGGTGGCGCAGCTCCCGCAGAAGGCGGTGGAGGTGTTGGTGTCGACGCAGGTGCCCTGGCACCAGGTGAGCGGCGGGGCACATCCCGCGTCGACGTTTCCGCCATCTCCACCCGGCGCCACGCCGCCATCCCCGCCCCCCGACGAGCTGGTGGAGGTCCCCGCGCCGCCGGACGAGCTGGACGACACGGATGCACCGCCGGACGAGCTGGACGACGACGACGCGCCGCCGGAGGTGGTCGACGACGAAGACGAGGCCGCCGTCCCCGTCGACGAGCCCACGCCGGAGGACGCACCGCCGCCGCTGGAGGACGAGGCGGAACGGGACGGCGGGTCCACGCCGCCAGGGGACTCCTCCGCCGGCGCGCAGGCGCCATCCACGCATTGCTCGGTGCGGGTGCACTCCAGGTTGCTGTTGCAGAGGGTGACGCAGCGTCCGTCCCGCTGCACCTCGTCGTCGTGGCAGGGCTCACAACCCGTCAGGAACAGACAGGCCACCACACACACCGCCGTGGTTCCCGCAGCGCCGCGCCACATCCGGCCATTGTAGGATGTCAACCGGATTGAGCAAAGCCGCGGAGCGCCTCCGAACGCCATGCGGTCATGGCCGGCCGTGTGGAACGGGTCGGTGCAGCCTGCTCCTGGTTCCGACGACATTCCGGGCGCGCGCAAATCATGGGAGGAACTTGCCCGGCGGGGTTGCGCAAGGACGCGGGCGCGTCACGGCACCATGGCGGACTTGGCGGCCTTCTTCTGGCGCAGGATCTTCATGAGCTGGTCGGTCTCCCGCTTGAAGCGCGTCTCGTCGACCTGGAGCCCGTTGAGATAGGTGCTCCAGTGCCGGACGATGGCGGCCATCATCACCGCCTCCTCGATCTCCCGCGTGCTGGCGCCTTCCACGCGCGTGGCCATGACGGTGTCGATCTCCACGCAGTAGTTGCACGGCACCTGCGCCGCCACCGCCAGCGAGATCAACGAGCGATACCGTCCCGGCACGGCGCCCTCCGGGTTGAATTCCACCGCCTTCAGCTCCTTCCACGCGCCGGGCAGCGCCTCCTTGGGGAACTCCTTGATGAACGCGGGCAGGAACCCGAAGCTCTGCTCGATGTCGCGGTAGGCGCTGGCGGTGTCGGTGACCTCGATGTTGCGCGGCGGCGCGCGGTCCCCCCGACGGGCGCGCAGGTTCTGGGAGATCAGCTCCACGTCGTTGCGGAAGGTGGAGGGGTCGGTCTTCATGCCGTTGAAGTAGGTGGCCCAGTGACGCGTGATGGCCGCCTGCGCCACCGCTTCCTTGATTTCCTCGTCGCTGGCGCCGTTGAGCCGCGCGGCCTCGGTGTGGAAGTACGCGCAGTAGCGGCACGGCACCTGCGCGGCCACGCCCAGCCCGATGAGCTCCTTGTACTTGGCGGGGATGGCGCTGTTGGGATTGAGCTGGACGGCCTTCATCTGCTCCCACGCGCCGGCAATCGCGTTCTCCGGGAACATGCGGAGGAAGGATGGGACCATGCCCAGCGTGGCCTCGATGTCCCGGTAGGTCCGCGCCGCCTCCTCGCTGACGACGGGAGCGTTGCCATTGCGCGCAACCACCAGCGCGGGAATGGCCAGCAGGGTGGCAAGGACGGACAGAAGCGCAACGCGACGCATGCGTGCCCCCTTTCAGGGATGCAGGATGGGAGAAACCGACCCGAGCCGCGGCGCCGGGACGTCATCCGGATCACCGCCAGCGCTCACGGAGTGGGTCCCCTGGGTTAGCGGGACGCCCCCTCACGCGCCGCACCACCCTTCCCCGCGCGACAACGCCCCGCCCCGCCACAAATCCCCCGGGCTCCGCGACGTGGCCCACCCTGGTTTCCCCGTGTCTACGGATTCGCGGGAAACGTGCCGAACTCATACCCAACCCTGACGCGCTGGAACGTACCCTCCTGCAACACGGTGACGGCGGTGAACCTCCCTCAGGCCATCTCGGTGACGTCGTGGACCGCGGGGGTGCTGACCGCCATCCTGTGCCTGGGTATTGCCCGGGCTCCAGCCTGGCGGGAGATGCGTTGGTTTGCGCTGGTGTCCGTGGCCGCGGGCAACCTTACGCTGTGCAACGTGGCGGTGGTGAGCGACGCCCCGGAGGTGGTGCTGCGCTGGGCCTTCCACGTGGGCATGGCGTGCGGTGGGCTGCACACCATGGCGTGGCTTCCCTACATGGCCGCCGTGGAGGGACGCGCGCTGCGGAGGTGGGAGAAGGTCCTGTGCGCGGCCCTGGTCACCACGGCGTTGCTGTTCCTGGCGCCCGGGGTGCTGGTCTCGGAGACGATCTCCCGACGTGAGGTGACCTGGCTGGGGCTGACCTACCGCGACGCGATGCCCACGACGGCGGGCGCGGTGGTCTTCGGGCTGTATTGCCTGGGCCTGTGCATCCCGCTGTTCCGTTTCGCGGAGCGGTGGCGACGTGGAGTCCCCGCCGCGGGCGCCCACGTGCTCGGACTCTCCTTCCTGGTGTTCGCCGCGGTGAGCGACTCACTTGCCGCCAGCGGTGCCATCGCCATGCCCTACCTGCTGGACACCGGCTTCCTCGTCGTGGTGGCGGCGGCGGGCGGGACCATGATCAGCCGCTTTGTGAACACCGCGCGCGGGCTGGAGGCGCTCTCGGAGGACCTGGAGCGGACGGTGGCGGAACGGACCGGAGAGCTGGCCCGGGCTCGAGAGGCGCTGCTGCAGGCCGAGAAGCTTGCGACCATTGGCCGTCTCTCGGCGGGGGTGGCGCACGAGATCAACAACCCCGCCGCGGTGGTGGCGGCCAACATGGCGTACCTGCAGGAACACCTGAACGCCGGGGAGCCGTTTCCCGACGACACGGCGGAGTGCATCAAGGAATCCTTGAGCGCCATGCAGCGCATCAACCGCATTGTGCGTCAGCTGCTGGACGCCGGGCGCACCGCGGGAACACGGCGCACCACCCTGCGCGCCTTCCGCGTGACGTCGTCGGTGGAGGCGGCGGTGGGCCTGGCGCGCACCACGCTGGCCGGCAGCACCACGTTGACGACGACGATCCCGGAAGACCTGCACGCGCTGGGCGACCCCGAGCTGCTGGAGCAGGTGCTGGTGAACCTGGTGGTCAACGCCGCGCAGGCGGTGCAGGGCGTGCCCGGTCGCGGGCGCATCCAGGTGAGCGCGGAGCGTTGCCAGGAGCGTGTGGTGATCCTGGTGCGTGACGACGGACCGGGCATCTCCGCGGAGACCATGGAGCGCCTCTTCGAGCCGTTCTTCACCACCAAGCCGCAGGGAAGTGGGACGGGTCTGGGCCTGGCGGTCTCACTGGGGTTGATGCGCTCCCAACACGGGAACCTGTCCGTGGCCAGCACCTCACCGCAGGGGACGGTGATGCAGGTGGAGCTGCCATCCGCGGGGAAACCGCCCGTCGTCACGGGTCTGCCCAGCGCGGCGTGCTGATGATGTCACCGGGTCAAAGGTACGCCTCGCTCCCGTCTTCCAGCGTGCACACGCCCTCCACGGGGTTGCCCACCTCGCGCAGGATGTCCTCGGAGCCGGGCTCCACGCGCGCACCGGACACCTCCGAGACGACGTTGCGGATGATGATGCCCTGCAGCTTCTGCACCCGGTAGCACGGGATGCTGGGCTCCTCGTGGGAACCGCCCACGCCGGAGTCGTCGGTGATGAAGATGAAGCGGCCCTGCGTCACCTGCGCGGCCACGCGCATGACGTACTCGGAGTGCACGCTGGAGCCGCTGGCGGCAACTGGGAACACGGTGATGCCGGCGAGACGCGCGCGCTGGATTTCATCCATGGTCCGCTGGGCGCGGTCGTGGTGGGGCGGGGCGTCCGCGATGAAGAACGCCAGGCGCGCCACGTTGCCGGAGCGCCAGGAGAGCCCGTTCATGGCCTCGAGACCGGCCTCCACCGCCTCGGGGTAGTCGCCGCCGCCGCCCGCCTCCTGCGCGTCCACCTTGGACTTGAAGTCGTCCAGGCTGTCGGTGAAGTCGAACGTGCGCACGAGATACTCCTCGGCCATGGGCGCGTTCATGCCACCCAGCACCTCCCCCACCACGCGCGCGAGCGGATTGTCGGCGGCGGCGGCGTTGCCCGCGGGTCCGTCGCGGTAGACCACCAGCGCGTAGCGGACGTTCACCTCGGGAAGCTGGGCGCGGATGGCGTCGGAGATTCCCTGGATCTCGCGCGCCAGGAACTCGATCTCGTCACCCATGCTGCCGGTGGTGTCCACCATGAACGCCAGGTCCAACGCACCCGGCCGCTGCACGCTGGCCGACGGGAGCACCACGTCCCACGCGTCCGTCTCCGTCGCCATGGTCACGGTCACCGGCGCCACGCTCCCGTCCTGCAGCTCCGCCTTCACGACGAAGGAGCCGCCACCGCCCAGGTCCCGCGACGGAAACAACAGCGCCCGGCCCTGCGCGCTGGTGCGCGACGAGAAGGATGCGCCGGTGTTGTTGCTGACGGTCACCTGCGCGGAAGGCACGGGCCGCCCCCGCTCGTCGACGATGTTCACCGTCACGCGGTCGGTGGCCGCGGCGGGCCAGGCGGAGTTTCCTTCCAGGAACTGCGCGACGTAGCGCTGGTAGAAGGTGAAGTTGGCGTTGTCATCCCAATCCGCCGCGGTGAGGGTGCCCGGGTCCACCTGCCCGTCGGAGGAACCGCCACCAGCTCCACCCCCGCTGCTCCCGCTGCCCTCCGCCGCCGTGTCCATCATGCAGCCCGAGACCAACCACCCGAGAACCGCCGTTGCCAGCACGTGACGTCGCATGTGCTCCTCCGTGGCAATGCGCGGGAGCAAGCTGCGTGCCTCGTGGTGGATTCCCGTTTTCTCGAGGGAGCTCGCGCGTCCCGGGAGTTGGCGCGGGGAATGGGGCTGATGCGTGCGGGCATCACCTGAGAGGGGTGGGCAGCTCGACGCTCGACCGGTGTTTCCGACGGCAGGCCAGGAGCACTCCGCAGGAGGAGAACCCTTCGCTGGACTCCTCGTCCTCCCCGCTGGCCTGGCGCGATTCCTCGACGGGAGGACTCGGAGCCACGTCGTGGCGGCTGGCTCCCGATGTGGGACCATCTGTGCTTGTCGGCGAGGCCGGCGAACACCTAACCCCCCACGCTTGTCCCACTGCGCTCGCTCGCCCCCCTTCCCCAGTCTCAATTTTCCCCACGTGATGCGGATCAGGCGACCGTCGGTATCGCCGGCAGCCGAGGCTGCACCTGGAAATTCACCAAGCCCTGCCCTCGTGGACCACTTTCACGACGTCATCGTCGGCAGGGCTCTACCTTGGTGGCGGTAGGGAGGTTGTTTGCGGAATGCGGGTTGGGTGCGGCTCAATTGGGACGACGCTCTTGGCTCCGCCAATGAGATTGGCAGTCATCAGAAACGGGTACGTCCTGCTCATTTCTGGGCGGCGAGGCGCGTTTCGCAGGACTGACTGGGGTTGGGCCCCCGTTGGCCTCTCGGACCGTGCGCTCTGTTCCGACGTCAGTCCTGCGACACGACAAACCCGGCCCAGTGGTGAGCAGGACGTACCCTTTTCTGATGCCTGCCAATCTCATTGGCGGGAGCCAAGAGCGTCCTCTCAGACGAGCTGCACCCATGTGGTTTGACGACGGGGACCACAGCCACACGCCGCTTGTCCCGAACCATGCTCCTGACCGCCACCAAGGTAGAGTCCTGCCGACAATGACGTCGTGAAAGTGGTCTGCGAGGGCAGGGCTTGGTGCTTTCCAGCTGCGGCCTTGGCCGCCGGTGACACCAACGGGTGCCTCCATGCGTTGATG
>JBFMGU010000187.1:0-20970 GCA_040752415.1 Myxococcota bacterium | reverse complement strand
GGCGGCGGCGGCCGCAGCCAAGGACGTGGCCGCCAAGCGCAAGGTCACCGGTCAGTTCTCCACCGCCCCCGCGCCGGTGCAGCGCACCGAGACCAAGGAGCGCCCGCCCGCGCCCATTGGACGGAGCACCACGCAGCCCGCGCCGTTCCAGGTGGAGGACGTGCTCGCGGAGCTGTTCGAGAAGATGCAGGACCTGTACGCCGCGGACCTCACGCGGGAGCGCGTGGCCAGCTTCCTGCTCGACCAGGCGCTCAACTACGTCAAGAGCGACGCTGGCACGTTCTACATCGCGGACCTCAGCGGCTCGGACCTGCAGTTTGCCGCGGTGCGTGGCCCCAAGGCGCAGCAGATCCTGAAGTCCGGCATCACCGTGCCGGTGGGCCAGGGCATCGTGGGGTTCTGCGCGCAGGAAGGCGTCTCGCTGGCCATCTCCGACGTGCACAAGGACCCGCGCTTCGCCCAGAGCATCTCGGAGAAGATCGGCTACGACTGTCGCAACATGATCTGCGCGCCGCTGTACCGCGACGGGCGGCTGTGGGGCGCCATCCAGCTCATCAATCGCGTCGGCGGGAATACGTACAGCCACCAGGAAGTCGACGTGTTGAACTACATTGCCACCGAGGGCGCGCAGCTGTTGGCTGCCTTGGAGGGTTGATGCGTCGAGGCTTGGCCGGCCTGGTCCTGTGGGCGCTGCTGCTGGTGCCGGCAGTGGCGCTGGCGGGCCGCATCTACCAGTGGACCGACGAGAAAGGTCAGGTCCGCGTCACCGACAACCTCTGGGACCTCCCGGCGGACGTGCGCACCCGCTACCTCGAGCTCATCGAGGAGGAAGCACGCACCAAGTACACCCCCAAGCAGATCCGCGAGCTGAAGGAGGCGGGGAACTGGCCGCCGCTGGCCCTCATCCGCCCGCCCACGCTGAAGAATCGCGCGGAGGCCAAGGAGTGGATGGGTTTCCAGATCGTGGGCAATGACCTGGACGCGTACAAGCAGATGTCCGACGAGTTCCGCTTCCAGTGGGACAGCCTGCGCGAGGAGCAGAAGCGCCTGACCCAGGAGCTTGCGGCCGCGCAGCAGCGCGTGGCCTCCGCGGAACAGGCGCTCACCACCGCGCGCTTCGAGGACATGGTCCACGGACGCATGGGCGACGCCGCCACCGTTCCCAAGGCGGAGAAGGACCTGGAGGAGGCACGTGCCGCGCTCGCGCAGGTGCAGGCGGCCTACGCTGGCCTTTCCACCCGGGAACGCGACCTCCTCCTGGGCAATCGCGTCTACACGCGCCCCGGCGAGGACGGCGGCCCCGGCGGCACCTTTGGCCGGCCGCAGCGCTGAAGGGAATCCAACGTGAACCCGGCGTCGGGCCTGGGCGTGGTCTGCTCCTTGTTGTGCCTGGCCGCGGCGCTCACCGCGGGCGTGGCGCAGATCTCCCTGCGTGCGCTGGGACAGGAGCGCGTGCGGGAGATGATTGACGGGGGCAAGGCCGGTCGCGCCCTGCGTCGGTGGCTGGACGCGCCGCTCCGCCTGCTGCTCTCCATCCTCACCGCGCGCATCGGGCTCACCGCGCTGGCCGCGTGGCTCATGGCGCTGCAGGCGGAGTGGCTGCTGGGGCCGGGGTCCATGCTGGCGGGAGCCCTCACCGCACCGCTCATCCAGATTGTCGTGGGGGAGGTGCTGCTATCCACGTGGGCCAAGCACCGCGCGGAGAGGGTGGCCAGCACCGCGGCGCTGCTCTTCACGCCCGTGGACATCCTCTTGTGGCCGTTCAGCGCGTTGCTGGAGCTCATCACCCGTCGGGTGGCGCGCACGCTCTCCCACGGCGACCCGCAAGCGGAGAAAGCCGGCCCCTTCCTCACCGAGGATGACCTGGCGCGCCTCTGGGGCCTGGCACCCCAGGCCGGCCAACCCCCCGACCCCGACCAGCAGCTGCTGCAGAGCCTCCTCACCTTCCAGGACACCGTGGTGAAGGAGGTCATGATTCCGCGCGCGCGCATCGTGGCGCTGGACGTGGACACGCCGCTGGACGAGGTGCAGCGCCTCTTCGCCGACACCGGCCACGAGCGCATCCCCATCTACCAGGGGAGCCTGGACACCGTTGTGGGCGTGCTCTTCATGACCGACGTGCTGCACGCCATGACCACGCGCGAAACCCTCAACGTGCGACAGGCCATGCGCCGCCCGTACTTCATCCCGGAAGTCATGCGCGTCAGCGACCTGCTGCGCGAGTTCCAGCGTCGACGCACGCACATGGCCCTGGTGGTCGACGAGTTCGGCACCACCAGCGGGGTGGTGACGCTGCAGGATGTGGTCGAGGAGATCGTGGGGGACGTGCGCGACGAGGACGACGTGCAGGAGATGAGCATCCGCGAGCTGTCTCCCGGCAAGTGGGTGATGGATGGTCGCACGCCGGTGGCGGTGGCGTCGGAGGCGCTGCACGTGGAGCTGCCCAGCAACGGTGGCTATGAGACGGTGGGTGGCTTCATGATCGCCACGCTGGGGCGGCTGCCAGGCGTGGGCAGCAAGCTGCGCTTCCAGGACCTGCAGTTCGTGGTGAAGGAGGCGGACGAGAAGCGGGTGTGCCGTATCCACGTCGAGAAGCTGGCCCCCGAGTCCATTCCGGCGGAGGGTGAGCCCCAGCGTGAGGGATGAGTCACCGCGGGCGCGGAGCCACGCCGCGCAACGGTGCCAGCACTTCCGCCGCCATCTCCAGCGCCGCTGCCTTGCGCTCCTCCTGCGTGGCGTCCTTGGGCAGCGTCCGACGCACCACCGTCTCCTCCTCGCCGGTGCCCACCGCGGAGAAGCTCACCGCCAGCGTCTCGCCTTCCTTGCTCTTCTGTCGGGCAATCCGCAGCGTGTGCGTGATGCGCGAGAGGCGCGGCTGTTTGGGCATGGGATTGGGCCACTTGAGACTGTCCACGCAGTTGAGCACGCGCTGCTTGGGCCAGGTGGGGTTGGCGCACGCGTTCAGCTCCTGCGCGTGCATGTAGATGCTGTAGGGAATCCGGGCGATGCGCTGGCGCTTGGTCTCCACGCGGATGAGGTCGTTGGTGTAGGCGATGGCGATGGCGTCCTCCACCTGCACCATCTCCCTGGGCGTGGCCGCCTCGTCGCCTTCCACGCTGCTGACCTCCACCAGCGCCAGCGGCTTGTCCTCCTGCGCCATCACCGACTGGCACAGGAGCACCACCATCAGTGCCCCCATTTGGACCTCTTGGGTGGCGGCGGCGCGGGCGCAATGGGCTTGCCCTCCACCGCGTCCAGCAGCGGGTTGAACACTTCCGCCAGCAGCTTGTCGCGCTTGTTGCGGCCGGCGCGCGTGGGAATCAGCACTGTCCGACTGGACAGCAGCGGGCCGGGTTCCCCGTCGACCATGGGCGCCAGCGTGGCCGTGATGTAGGTTCCGCCGTCGCCGGGACGGACGTTGCCGCGCAGCAGGAACTGCGTGCCCGTCGGCGGAGCCTCCAACGCGGGCGGGAAGGTGAGCCCCTTGATGCACGCCAGCACCTCGCGCTTGCTGGACCAGGGGTTCATGCACACCAGCAGCGCGCCCTCGTGGCGCAGCAGCTCCGGGTCCGCCTGGCTGCCGGTGGCGTCCTCCGTGACCTTGAGCGTGGGACGGGTGCGCGCCAGCCGCGCGGCGTGACGTGCCACCTCCGGCGCCAGGTTGCGTGCGCTGGGCGTGTCGCCCTCGAACATGCCGATGTGAAGCTGGACTGTACGCGCCGGGGCCTCCGCGGGGGGAGCCTCCGGTTCCTGGGCCGCCAGGAGCGGAGCCAGGACCACGACGAGGAGCGCGGAAAGCAGCTTCATGGGTGCGCGCGCAACTCTAGCGGTTTTCCCGCCTGGGGCGGGCACCGGAAAGATGACGGTGTCCGTGCTTTGGACTTTGGTAGGGAATCGCGGTTAGGTTTGGCCTCCGGCCCACGCCGAGAACGGTCACAGGAGAGCGCAGCGGTGGCGTTCGTCGTCGTTGAAGAGAAGGGTGAGCAGGTTCTCCGCACCGAATTGAGGGGACCCAGCATGTCCATTGGCCGGGATGAGGCCAATGATCTCAGGCTGGAAAACCGGGCGCTGTCCCGTCGCCATGCGCAGCTGGAGGTGCGCGGTGCGTCCATCTGGATCCGGGACCTGGGGAGCCAGAACGGCACGTTCATCAACGGGGAACGCCTGGAAGGCGCCCGTCCCATCCAGGGCGGCGACATCATCAGCCTGGGCGGCAAGTTCCAGCTCCGCCTGGAGGGCGTGGAAGAGGCCAAGACCTCCACGCCGGTGCTGACCCTGACCGGCCCGGAAGGCAGCCACCGCTTCGCCATGGTGGGAGAGGAGATCGTCATCGGTCGCAGCCCGGACTGCGACATCTCCATCGGTCGCAAGTCCATCTCCCGCCGTCATCTGCGCGTGGTCCTGAAGGATGGCAAGTTCTTTGCCGAGGATCTGGGCAGCCAGAACGGCACGCGCGTCAACGGGGAGAAGATCCGCGGGCTGACGCCGGTGGGCCCCGACGACGAGATCCGCGTCAGCGAGTACACCATCCGCGTCAGCTACCTGGAGCAGAGTGAGTCGGCGAGCGCGGAGGCCGACGCTCCCCACGCCCACAAGCCCGGCAACCGCACCATGCTGCTGGACAAGAGCAAGCTGGCGGCGGCCGCGGACATGGGCGGTGACTTCGAGGTGCAGGTCACCCACGAGAACCGCCTGGCGTTTGGCCCGCAGGGCGCGGAGAAGGGCGCCGCCGCCAAGGAGGAGCTGGAAGGCCCGGGCAGCGTGGACTGGCAGGAGGGCGACGAGGCCGGCGAGACCGTGGGTGTCTCCCAGCCCCCGCCGCTGCCGCCGGGGAAGGGCCCGGCGCCCAAGGCGCCCATCCCAACCAAGGCGCCTCCGCCGCTGCGTCCGCCCACCGGTCTGCAGACCACCGGCACCAAGAGCCCGGCGGTGAAGCTGCCGGAGGCCTCGCTGGAGGTCTCGCACAGCGACGGGGCCACCCGCACCGTGAAGCTCAAGAAGGACTGGGCGTACGTGGCGGAGGACGGCTCGGAAGGCGGCCCCCCCGACGGGCTCAACTACGCCCCCACCGGCTACCTGCTGTTCGCCGCCACGCCCACGGGCTGGATGGTGACCGCGGTGGGCGACCGTCGCTTCCCGCAGGTTGCCGGCAAGCCCACCCCGGTGCACTCACTCAGGGACGGCGACGTGGTCTCCCTGGGCGGAGTGCAGGTTACCTACCGCGAGGCCTGATCGGGGCCGGGAGGTCCCCAAGGAAGTCAGAATACAGAAGTCAGAAGGCGCTGACCGCTCGTCGTCGCGTACGTCTTCTGACTCCTGACTCCCTTTTCTTGAATTCCCTGACACCCTGTGTGCGTCACGCCCGACGGACGCGCGCGTAGTCCCGCTTCCCGTAACGCACTTCCAGCTCGTCGCCCGGCTTCAGCGTGATGGCGTCGCGCTCACCGGCGGTCTGCCACGCGCCGCCGCGCGGACGGTGCCGCAGCGCGCCCTGCTTGATGCGCTCTCCCGCCTCCCGTCGGCTCTTGGCAAAGCCCAGCTCCACGGCCAGCTGGCTCGCGGCAATCGTCTCGCCCTCAAGCTTGACGGTCTTGAGCGGCGCGTCGTCGGGGAGGGACTCTCCGCTGGCGAGCTTCTCGTAGCTCTGCCACGCCTGCGACGCCGCGTCGGTTCCGTGGAACCGCGTCACGATCTCCATGGCCAACGCGGCCTTGGCATCACGCGGAGACACGCGTCCCGCTTCCACGTCGCGACGCTTGGCGGCAATCTCGTCGGTGCTGAGGTCGCTGAGCAGGTCGTAGTAGCGCCACATCAGCGCGTCATTGATGCCCATGAGCTTCAGCACCTGCGTGTCGGGCGGCTCGTTCACGCCCACGTAGTTGCCGTAGCTCTTGCTCATCTTGCGGCCGCCCGGCTCGGCGTCGGTGCCTTCCAGGATGGGCATGGTGAGGATGCACTGCGGCTCCATCCCACGCGCACGCATGAGATCCCGACCCATCATGAGATTGAACAGCTGGTCGCTGCCGCCCATCTCCACGTCGGCTTCCAGCGCCACGGAATCATACGCTTGGCTGAGCGGGTAGAGGATCTCGTGCAGGGAGAGCGGCTTGCGCTCCGCCATGCGCGTCTTGAAGTCCTCGCGCTCCAAAAGCTGCGCCACCGTGACGTTGCTGGCCAGGCGGATGATGTCCTCGAAGGAGAGCTTGCCCAGCCACTCGCTGTTGAAGCGCACCACCGTCCTCTCGGCGTCGAGGATCTTGAACACCTGCGCCTTGTAGGTCTCCGCGTTCTTGGCAATCTCCTCGCGCGTCAGGGGCGGGCGCGTGGCGGAGCGGCCGGTGGGGTCGCCGATCAGCGCGGTGAAGTCGCCGATGAGGAACGTGACCCTGTGGCCCAGGCGCTGCCACTGTCGCATCTTGTGCATGACCACGGTGTGGCCGAGGTGGAGGTCGGGGGCCGTGGGGTCAAAGCCGACCTTGATGTTCAGCGGCCGGCCCTGCTCACGGCTGCGCGTCAGCTTGCTCTCCAGCTCACTCTTGACGTGGACGTCCACCACACCGCGCAACAACGTGGACAACTGCTCTTCGACGGGGGGAAAGGTCACGGAGGCCATGAGATGGTCCCGTAGCGGGGAGGGGGAGCCGTCATCAAGCGCTCACAACTTTCTGACCCGCCGCGCGCCACCGACTATGCTCCCGGGCCATGGTCAAGAACGCCACCCGTCCCAAGGCCGCGCCCAAGGGCGCCAAGGCCCCCAAGGCCCCCAAGGTCCAGAAGGTCCCGCTGCTGCCCGGCGTCTCCGCGCAGGAGGTGAAGAAGGGTGAGGCGCTGGTGCAGGGCGTCCCCGGCGGCAAGGCACCCAAGGTCATTGAAAGCGTGGCGCTGATGCAGGCGGCGTCCCTGGCGTTGCGACAGCGCGGCGCCACCGTGGCGGTGGTTCCCACCATGGGCGCGCTGCACCAGGGGCACCTCTCACTCGTCGAGGAGGCGCGCAAGCGCGCGGACGTGGTGGTGCTCACCATCTTCGTCAATCCCACGCAGTTCGGCCCCGGTGAGGATTACGAGGTCTACCCACGCGACAAGCGTGGTGACCTCATGAAGTGCCAGGCCGCCGGCGTGGACGTGGTGTTCATGCCCGACGCGCACGAGATGTACCCCGAGGGATTCCAGACCCAGGTGAGCCTGGGCGCCATCACCCAGGGCGCGTGCGGGAGGTACCGTCCCGGGCACTTCAGCGGCGTGGCCACGGTGGTCCTCAAGCTCTTCCACGTCGTCCAGCCGCAGGTGGCCATCTTCGGCGAGAAGGACTGGCAGCAGCTGCAGGTGATCCGTCGCATGGTGCGGGACCTCAACCACCCCGTGGAGGTGGTGGGCGGGCCGATCATCCGTGAGCCCGACGGGCTGGCCATGAGCAGCCGCAACCTGAACCTCACCCCGCGAGACCGTGAGCAGGCCAGCGTCCTCTCCCGCGCCATTGCCCGCGCGCAGGAGGTTTACGCGCAGGGCGTCTACGACGTGGCGGTGATCAACCGCGCCGTGATCGATGAAATCAAGACCGCGCGCGGCGTGAAGCTGCAGTACGTGGAGATCGTCGACGCCAGCTCGCTCACGCCGCTGCGCGACGTCGACCGGCCCGCGCGCGTGCTGATCGCCGCCCACCTGGGCAACGTGCGTCTCATCGACAACGGACCGTTGGGCCCGGAAATGTGACGCGTCGCGTCGGTCGAATTCCGTAGACATCCCACATGGTGTCAGGCAAGGTGCGCCTCCCTCTTACATGGGTATGGCGACGAGCCGGTGGCCCTCTGGGAGTGGCAGGAAATGTCCAAGACCAACGTGCTGGATGCCATGCGCGCGGTGCCGGGCGGTGGCGCACACTCTCCGGATCTGCTGCGGGAGCTCATGGTGGCGGACGTGCAGCGCCACGTGGCGTCCCTGCCCGGGCTGACGGCGGAGCAGCGGCAGGCGCTCCTGGCGGAGGCGTTGGGTGGGCGGCAGCAGTCGCAGATCCCGGTGGAGTCCGACGTGGAGCTGCGGGGGACGGCGCTGCTGCAGGCGGCGTTTGGCGCACCGGCGCGGCGGCACGGCGCGGGCGTGGGCGGCTGAGGGTTGGACGAAAGTTCGCGCCGGGTGGGGCGCCGGCACTAGAGTGGGTGGCGCTCCGGTCCCTGACGACGTGTGAGGGGCCCCTCCTGAGGACATCACGCGGTGCCCGCCCCGGCCAGATCCGACAAATTCTCCCTGCGCATGGGCGTGGTGGGCCTCGGTCAAGCCGGTGGCAACCTGGCCGTGGAGTTCTCCCGACGTGGCTACCGCGCCATGGCGGTCAACACGGCCAGCACCGACCTGCGCTCCCTGGGTGGCAGTGAGTTCGGCCTGCCGGAGGACGCGCGCGTCTACGTGGGCCTGGATGGCACCGACGGCGCCGGCAAGGATCCCGACTACGGTCGCGCCTGCGTGGCCGAGCACGCCGAGATGCTGGTGCAGGAGGTGGGCTCACGCTTTGCCGGGCATGACCTGGTCATCCTGTGCGCGGGGCTGGGCGGCGGCACCGGCAGCGCGGTGAGCGAGCTGGCGCGCGTGCTGGAAGGCACGGGCATCCCGCGCGCGGCGCTGTGCACGCTGCCCTCCAACTCCGAGAGCGGGCTGGTGAAGGTCAACGCGGTGAAGGCCGCGGAGTCGCTCGTCGACGTGCCCATCCACGCGCGCATGCTGGTGGACAACCAGCGCGTGGCGGAGCTGTATCCCTCGCTGGACGTGCTCAGCTACTACCGTCACGCCAACGCGCACATCGTCAACGCCATCGACGAGCTGAACCGCCTCAACAGCCGCACCGACCTGCGCAGCGTGCGCAGCTTTGACGGCGAGGATTTCCGCAAGGTGCTCCTCAGCGGCGGCGTGGTGGTGCCCAGCCAACACACGCTCACCGACGTCAGCCTCACCGCCGACGAGCTGGTGAACCAGGTCCTGCACGCGGTGGACGGCGGCGACGTGTTCTCCACGGGCATGCCGGTGGAGAAGGTGAGCCTGCTGGCGGTGGTGCTGGTGGCGCCGGAGAGCGTGCTCAAGGACACCCGCGCCAGCGCGTTTGACGAGATGGAGCGTCTGCTCAAGGAGCGCACGCGCGGTGGCGCGGTGTACCCCGGCCTCTACGTCACCAAGGGCGCGGACGTGACGCTGCACGTGCTCTCCGCCAGCACCAGCCTGCCGCGCTCCGTCGAGGAATTGCTGAAGGACGCCAAGCGTGAGGGCAGCACGCTGGCCGCCAAGATCCACGACGAGATCCCGCACCTGGACGTCTCCGCCCTCGACGGGCTGAACCTCTCCCGTGCACCCGCCGGTCCGGGCCAGAGCCGTCCGCCACCCGCGCGCGCCAGCCGTCCGCCGCCACCACGACCGGTGCAGGCGCAGATCGCCCCGCCGCCGGAGCCACCGCCTCCGCCACCACCGCCGCCACCTCCACCAGCCGCTCCGTCAGAGAACGCGCGCGCCACCAAGCCGTACCCCGCGCCCGCGGTCACTCGGCCCAGCCCGCCACCGCGGCCGTCGTCGGAGGTGTTCGAGGATCCGGTGATGACCCAGCCGTTCGAGGGGGCGCTGGAGACCGCGGTCCTCTCCGAGCACGAGGTCAACGTCACCAGCCCGGAGCAGCCGTTGCCGCGCGCCGCGTCCCTGTCCCGGGATCTCGGTGACGAGCGCTCCCGCAAGCCCTTCACCGAGCAGCACGTGGCCGTCACCGACGGCAAGGGCATGAGCGCCACCGACCACCTCAAGGCGTTCTACGAGGATCTCGTCGAGCGTTTCCGCAACGCGCCCGACCGTCGTGGCCGGGAGCGCGTGGCGCGTCGACTCATCGAGGACAGCCGCTCCGAGGATGAGGACGTGCGGGCACTGGCGGTCTGGGCCATGGTGGCGCTCTCGGAGCGGGGGTTCCGGCGCGCGCTGTTCCACGCGTCCAAGGACAGCAACGCCGAGGTCCGCCGGCTGGCCCAGCAGGGGCTCCAGCAGCTGGTGGGCGGCGACGACGCCGACGGCGAATAGCGAAACCGAGAAGTTTCCCCGGCGCGGATTTGACGCCGTGGGCGGAGCTGGGGGGTCAGCGGGGGCGGCCTCCGGGTGTTGACGTCCGCTCGGGCAGCTGACAGGTGGGGCGACCTTGAGTAGGTTGCGCCCCCCCTCCATGGCCGAGGTGTCGTGTCGTGGGGGCTCCTGGAGGAAAGACATGCTTGAAGGCATGCGCAATACCGCCAACCAAGGCCTCACCATTCTCGTCTTCGGCGCCATCATCGTGGTGTTCGCGCTGAACTTCGGACCGGGCTCCGTGTCCCAGTGCGGCGGTCGTACGCCCCGGGCCGCCACGGTCAACGGACGCGTCATCAGTGAGGCGGAATTCACCCGTCAGTACGCCGCCACGTTTGCGAACATGGCCCAGTTCCGGCCCGGCTACACCGTCGAGCAGGCCAAGGCGGAGGGACTGAAGTCCACCGTGCTGGAGCAGATGATTGGCGAGGAGCTGCTGGCGCAGGAGGCGGAGGCGCGGGGGCTGGTGGTGACGCCGGAGGAGCTGCGCGAGGAGATCAAGAAGATCCCGTTCTTCCAGACCGACGGGAAGTTCGACCGCCAGAAGTACTCCCAGTACGCGCGCTTCCAGAACCTCTCCGAGGCGAAGTTCGAGGAGGACTACAGCCGCACGCTGCTGTCCCGGAAGATGCGCCAGGCGCTGGAGGATCTGGCCGTGGTCAGCCCCGCCGAGGTGAAGGAGCAGTGGGAGAGCCGCAACAACCGCGCGGACATCGAGTTCGTGAAGGTGGACCCGGCGTTCTACCGCGAGGAGCTCAAGGCGGACCCGGCGGCCATCCAGAAGCTGATTGCCGAGGACCAGAAGGCGCTGGAGGAGTACTTCAACAAGCACGCCTCCCGTTACAACGAGCCGCGGCGGGTCCGTGCGCGCCACATCCTGGCCAAGGTGCCGGAGAACGCCCCCGACGCCGACGTTCAGAAGGCCAAGGAGAAGATTGAAGCGGCCAAGAAGCGCGTCGACGGCGGTGAGGATTTTGCCAAGGTGGCGCGCGAGGTGAGCGAGGATGGCAGCGCCGCCAACGGCGGTGACCTGGGCCTGCAGGGCCCCGGCGTGTGGGTGAAGCCGTTCGAGGACGAGGCCAACCGTCTCAAGCCGGGCGAGGTGGGCAACGTGATCCGCAGCCGCTTTGGCTTCCACGTCATCAAGGTGGAGGAGGTGAAGGAGGCCACCAAGCGCGAGCTGAAGGACGTGCAGGAGGAGGTGGCCAAGCTGGTGTGGGAGGAGCGTGCCACCAAGCAGTCCGCGCGCGCCTTCGCCGACAAGCTCCTGGCCGACGCCAAGGCCGGCAAGACGCTGACCGAGCTGCTGCCCGCGCCCGCCGAGGGACAGACCGCCGACCCGCTGGCTCCCAAGGCGGAGGCCACCGGCTGGTTCAACAAGGGCACCAAGTACATCCCGCGCCTGGGCGTGGCCCCCGACGTGGTGAACGCCGTGTTCGCCGCCGAGAAGCCCGGCATGCTGGACAAGGTGTTCGAGGTGAACGACCGCTTCTACGTGGTCAACGTCAAGGAGCGGGAGAAGCCTGACGAGGCGAAGTTCGAGGAGGAGCGCGCCAGCATCGAAGACGGCCTGAAGATGCAGAAGCGCAACCGCGTGGTGCAGGACTTCATCAAGGAGCGTCGCAATGACACGCGCTCCGCCAAGGTGGTCATTGAGCCGGAAGTCATCCGCTACGACGTGGCGCAGAGCTCCAGCCCGAACCCGATGCAGGACTTCTGATCCTCTCGCGGTGTGAAGGACAACGCCCACGTCGGCACCAGGCTGGCGTGGGCGTTTCTGCTTCCGCTCATTTCCTCGTCGGGCGGAGGATGATACCCGCGCGACACAGCCCCTCCCGCGCGCTGCGCAACAGCTTCTCCTCCACGCCCATGGCCGCGGCCGCGTGCTTCAGCGCCACGTCCTCCATCACCGCCTTGATGACACCCAGCTCCGCACCGCCCAGACGCCGGCGACACGGTTGCAGTCGCGCATCACGCCAGAACGCGGCGAACGTGGGCTGGGCCGCCGGAGCGCCGGTGCGCTCGTCGTCATCCGCGTAGGTCACCACGTCGTGCGCGTACTGTCGCAGCGCCAGCGTGGGATTCACCTGGTGCTTGCGCGCGGGCTCCGGGTCCGCCTCCTGCGCGACGTAGCTGGCCCACTCCCACCACTCCAGGTCCGCCAGGTCCGGGAGCCACGCGGTGATGCGCGGGTCGCGTTCTCGTCGTGACGCGAGGAATTCCGGGAAGCGCTCCGCGTTGGCGTTCAGCTCCCAGTCGCGCGTGGGATGTGCCTGGAAGAAGGCGCGCCCCAGCTCCTCCCACAACGCGTTCCCCGCGGCGGCGCGGGTGAGCGGGAAGAGCGTGTCCAGGATGCCCTCACGGTGGAGCTGGCAGAAACGTCCGTAGATGCCCAGGCGCGCCACGTTGATGTCGTCACCCAGGGCCCGCGCGGTCTCCTCCAGCGTCCGCTGGCCGGCCAGATACGGGCCCATGACGTCGTAGAACTCACGGAGCTTCATGCGCACACCCTGGTGGTGATCTCCCGGGCGCGGTCGGCCTCATCCAGCACCGCGTCCAGGCCGGGAATCTCGTCATCCCATTCCACCATCACCGGCACCGGCCCCAGCCGCTTCATCACCTCCGCGTAGAGCTGCCACACCGGCTCGATGATGGGACCAATGTGCGTGTCGATGATGACGTCCTGCTTCTTCGTGTGCCCCGCCATGTGCACGTAGGCCACGCGCTTGAGCGGCAACGCGTCAATGAACCTGAGCGCGTCAAAGCCGTGGTTCACCGAGTTCACGTAGACGTTGTTGACGTCGAGGAGCATGCCGCAGTCCGCTTGCTCCAGGATCTCCGTCATGAACGTGGCCTCATCCATCTCCGCGCCCGGCATGAACGCGTAGAAGGTGGCGTTCTCCAGCAGGAACGGGCGGTCCACCCTGCGCTTCACCTGCTCAATGCGCTGCACGGTGTGACGCACCGCCTCACGCGTGAAGGGCAGGGGCAGCAGGTCATGGAAGTGGATGCCGTGCGCCGAGGAGTAGCAGAGGTGGTCCGACCAGAACGGCGGGTCGGTGAGCTTGCAGAGCGCGTTGATCTCGTCGAGGAACGAGTCCTCCAGCGGGTCCGGCCCGCCAATGGAGAGCGAGACGCTGTGCGGCACCAGTGCAAAGCGCTCCGCGGCGGCGGCCAGCTGGCGGGCGCGTTCGCCACCTCGTCTCAGCCAGTTCTCCGGCGTGATCTCCATCCAGTCCACGCGGCGGGACGTGTGCAGGACCTCGTCGTAGTAGGGGCGGCGGAGGCCAATGCCGTGGCCGGCAACCTTGCGCGGCATGTTGGTGTTTCCCTCGAGCGGAGTGACGTGGTGGGCAACCCCAGAAAACCGAAGGCGCCCCTTCCCGACGTGGAAAGGGGCGCCTGTGGGTGATTCAGAGAAGAATCAAGCGCTCACTTCTTCTCGCCGCCGCAGCTCTTCTCGCCGCCACAGCTCTTCTCGCCGCCCTTCTCACCGCCACATGACTTCTCGCCACCCTTCTTCTCGTCCTTCTTCTTCTTGTCGTCCTTCTTCTCGGCCACGGTCACGCTCGGGGCGGCCATGGCAGCAACGGAGGAGAACGCAAAACCACCCACAAACGCAGCAACGAGCTTCTTGTTCATCGGCAACCTCTACCCCCATTGGCGGGGCGTGTGGCGGTCAGGACACCATGTCCATGGCCTTTTGCGGTGGCGGACGCTATCACGCAGAGTCTCCTCTCGCGCAATTCCCGCCATGCAACGTTTTCTTCTGACGCTGGTGCTCGGATTGGGATTCACCTGCGCCGTGAGCGTGATCCACGGCGTGGACGCGGCGCCTGCAGCGCCGGAAATTGCGTACGAAATCAAGGCCTTGACGCCTGAGCCCCTGGTGCTGCGCGTGGGTGTGACGCTGCGCGGCGTGGCGGCGGATGCGGATCTGGTTCCGGGCATGCGCGGCATGGGCAAGTACCTGTCTGATCTGCAGCGCACCTCCGCCGACGGAGTGTTGCGGGTGAGCTACTCGGTGCGCGCGGGTGACATGGCGCGTTCCTACCGCGACCCGGACTACGCCACGCCCGCCGGCCGTGCCGTGGTGGTGCACGACGGCGTGCTGCTGCGACCCGATCCGCTTCCGCGCGAGACCCGTATCCTCGTCACGGTGGAGAGCGCCGTGCCGTTCGCCGCGCCGTGGGAAGCGCGGGATTCCCCGCGTCGCTACCAGGTGACGGCGGAGCAGCTGGAAGGCGGAGCGTACCTGCTCTTTGGCGCGCACCGCGTGGTGCCGGTGGAGGTTCCCGGCAGCGTGGTGGAAGCGGTGGTGGTGGAGGAGGAGCACAAGGCCTCCGTGGCGGAGCTGGGCCGCTGGATGAGCGACAGCGCGCGCATGGTGGCCGCCTTCAACCGCGGGAAGATGCCGGTGCCACGCACGCATCTCATCCTGGTGCCGGTGTCCGGGAGCGCTGAGGCCGGCGTGTTTGGCACCACGCTGCGTTGGGGGCACGGGAGCATCGTGTTGTGGTTTGGCGCGGACGCCGGCCCAGAGGAGCTGCGCGGAGAATGGGTGGCGCCTCACGAGCTGTTCCACCTGACCAATCCGCACCTGGCGCGTCGCATCCCGTGGTTCACCGAGGGATTCACCACCTACTACGGGGATGTCATCCGTGCGCGCGCCGGGAGTCGGACGCAGAAGGCCATGTGGCGCAACCTGCTGCACGGCTTTGGCTACGCCTGCGCCCGCTCCCACGACGAGAGCCTCCTGAAGGCCAGCCCCACCATGCAGCAGGAGCGCAACTACCTGCGTGTGTACTGGGGTGGGGCGTGCGCGGCGTTCGTGCTGGATGTGGCCTTGCGACACCAGTCCGGGAATACCCGCAGCCTGGATGACCTCCTGCTGGAGCTGCGTGAGCGGAGCCTGCGCACGCCGGAGGGTCTGGAGGTGGGGGACGTCCTGCACGCGCTCCGGGCGGAGCTGAAGCCGGGCTGGGGTCGGCATTGGTTGGAGGCCACGCTGAGCGGGGAGCGCGCCCTGCCCATGCCCGAGCTCTACTCACGGCTGGGGCTGCTGGGTGAGGAGGATGACCTGACGTTGAAGGATGACGCTCCGTGGGCCGCCATCCGTCGCGCAATCATGGGGGAGGCCGCCGCGGCGTTGCCGCCCATCAAGGGCCCTCCGCCTCCCGCTCCGGGGCATCCGTGATCGCGCCCGCGGGGTGTTAACCGCCTAACACCCGGGCCCGTGGCAGCGCTCACGTAGGCCGCACCACTCCTGGAAAACCGCCAGATTTCCCTTGTGAAGGCCTACCTTGCCCCACCGGCCGGCAACGCTGGCGCGGGCATGCTTCTTGATTTGCGTCGGGCCGGTGATTTCGGCATGCCTGCCGGGCTTTACACCGTGGAGCCCGCGAACAAGGATGCCGCACTTTTTTTTCCGCGGCCTTCCGGCAGCGAGGAGAGGTTGACGATGGTCTTCAGGATGCGCGCCCAGGCGCTGGCCATGATGGCGGGGCTTGCAGCTGCCGTTGGCTGCGGCATGAACGTTGGGGACATTGACCGGACCCAACCGGACAAGGTTGCCAAGAGCTATTTCACCGACGGGAAGCCCTGGTATTTCCGCCAGACGATCATCGACATCCCGGCCACCAGCGCCATCTCCTTCATTGGTGAGCAGGGCGAGACCACCAAGGTGGTGTGGAAGATCGACCGTGACTTCCTCTACGCCTTCCGCGCGCATGAGCACCTGAAGGGCGGTGAGGAGTACGCGGCGCGCCCCGGCGTTCCGTATGAGGGCACGCCCATTGCCGCGTTCCCCATCGAGAGCCACTTCGACATCCAGCGCGAGTACAACCCCCGAACGGGGGAGCAGACCAACGTCATCAGCGAGAACACGGTCGACCGTCCCTGGAACGAGCGCGAGTACATGCGCGTGGACTGGACGCAGAACCTGATCACGGACTTCCGGTTCTCCGGCAGCTACGTGATGCAGCAGCCCGGCGGCCGGTACGTGCGTGAGGCGGAGAACAGCAAGGACGCCGCCAAGATCACGCCGGACTACGTGGACGTGGTGCACGAGATCATTGCCGCGCCGGAAATCAACGCGTGGCTGAGCGACTACTACGGCATGCCCATCCCGTCGTGCTGGCTGTACAGCACCATCTACGCGGACTGCATGGGCTCCCGCCTGAAGGTGCGCAGCAGCTTCCTCAAGGCGGACCCGGACCGCGGCTACGACGCGCTCACCTACGACGACAACAAGTTCGCCAAGTTCGGCTACTTCCGCGTGGACCGCTACGGCTACGACCGTCACTACGACATCGTGGACACGTCGGTGGACTACCTGATTGAGCGGTTCAACCTGTGGAAGCACAAGCCGGGTGAGACCTGCCGCGACGACAGCCTGGAGCACCCCTACGCCAACTGCGCCAACGAGCAGATCCGCCCCATTGTCTACTACATCAACGAGGACTTCCCGGACCGTCTGAAGAACGGCGCCGCGCGCATTGGCGCGGAGTGGAACGACGTGTTCAAGGACGCGGTCAGCGCCATGACCGGCCGCAGCAAGGACAGCCTGCCGGACGTCTTCGTGGTGTGTCTGAACAACCCGGTGCGTGAGGGCGACCGTCCCGAGTGCGGCGCGCCGGGCACCAACCCCCAGGCCGGCGACCTCCGCTACAACATGATCTACATCGTCAACGGTCCGCAGGAGGCCAGCCCGCTGGGTTACGGCCCGCACGCCGTGGACATCACCACCGGTGAGGTCATCAGCGCCAACGCGTTCTTCTACGGCGCCGCGCTGGAGACCTACGTGCAGTACGCGTTGGACATGATCAAGGTGCAGAACGGCGAGCTGGATGCCTCCGACTTCGTCAACGGCGGCCAGATCAGCCAGCACTACCAGCGCGCCCGCGCCATGCGTGAGTCCAGCGAGATGTCCATGCAGCCGGAGCAGTTCCGCCAGCTGGCGGAGAACCTGGGCATTCCGCAGAAGGCCGCGGTGCTGCGTGAGCGTCTGGCCCGCGGTGAGCTGATGACCGACGAGATTCCCGGCCGCCTGGAGCGCATCCGTGGCACCACCATGGAGGGCGTGTTCTTCCCCGAGCCGATGCGTCGGGCCATGGCGCCGCAGTTCGAGAACGCCTCCGACACCCCGCCGAGCTGGCAGCGGTTCCTGTCTCCCGCCACCATGCACGACCCGGTGTTCATGAACCTGCACAAGGACCGTGAGTACCGCCTGGGCCGCGCCACCATCGACATGATGGAGTTCTTTGACGACGGCATGCAGGGCCTGGCGCACCGCATGGACTGCAAGAACCTGCGGCCCAACGAGAGCGGCGACGACGCGCGCGACTTCGGCCTGTTCTGCACGCCCGAGGGAACACTGGACGAGGAGAAGGCCTACAACTGGCTGCTGGAGGAGATCTTCGTGGGCGTGGAGCTCCACGAGGTGGGCCACAACGTGGGTCTGCGACACAACTTCGCGGGCACCACGGACGCCATCAACTACTTCCCCCAGTACTGGGAGCTGCGTGGCAACACGGTGGGCGCCAACGGCAAGCTGAAGCCGGAATTCATGCTGAACGCGCAGGAGCGTGAGGGCCTGAAGGACGCGCTCAACAAGGGCCTGCGTGAGTTCCAGTACAGCACCATCATGGATTACGGCTCCAAGCCCAACAGCGACATCCACGGCCTGGGCCTCTACGACCGCGCCGCCATCAAGTACGGCTACGGCCTGATGGTGGAGGTGTTTGACAGCAACGCTGGCAACGACGCGCCGCAGATCCAGCGTCGGGATGCGCCGCTGCTGGCGCCGATTGTCCGCCACTACACGACCTACCCGGACATCATTGCCGGCGACCCGAGCTACACCTACGACGCCAAGGTCAACGCCATCTACACGCGCAAGACGGTGCGTGAGGCGGATGTGATGGCCAGCAGCACGCTGGTGGAAGTGCCGTACCGCTTCTGCTCCGACGAGTACGTGAACAGCTCGTTCTTCTGCTACCGCTTTGACCAGGGCGCGGATGCGTACGAGCAGGTCCGCAACAACGCGGCCATGTACGAGAACTACTACATCTTCAACGGTCTCCGCCGGAACCGCGTTGGCTTCGGCATGAGCCTGTACAACTACATCAGCCGCATCTACGGGCGTTACTTCGAGTTCCTGTCCGCGCAGAACAAGCACTTCCTCAACGACAACCTGATCAACCGGTTCTGGGACGCGGGCTGCGATGATCCCAGCGCGGGCGGCGTGCACTTCGTGGATGCGCGTTGTGGTCTGGACCGCTTTGCGGGAGCGCTGGAGTCGGCCAATGCGCTGGGTCGCGTGCTGCAGACGCCGGAGCCCGGTTGCTACATCCGTCGCAAGCCTGGCTGCTACCTGGACAGCAACGAGGACGTGAACGGTCTGCCGGCCACCATCCAGAAGCTGGATGACTCCGTGTGCGCCAACCCGCCGGCCAACCCGGGCGGCACGCTCACCACGGTGCTGGCCACCGACCCGTACACGCACATCGAAGACAGCGAGAGCTGCGACAGCTGGCTGCCCCAGCTCACCGCCGGTGGCGACGACATCTGGGAGAAGCCGGTGGATGTGCCGCTGGGGATTGGTCGCTACGGCCTGGATAAGTACGACAGGGAGCAGTACGGCTACTACTTCTACTGGAAGCCGGTGGCGATTGGCTCCTGGTGGGACAAGTGGCTGGCGATGCAGGCGCTGGGTGATCCGTACACCGAGTTCATTGGCGTGGACGCCACCGGTGACAGCCGCAGCTACCTCATCAGCTTCAACAGCCTGTTCTTCAACCAGATCCAGAGCGCCGTGGGTGGCTTCATCAACGAGGACTACAACCAGTACGCGCCGTACGTGGAAGTGGCGGATGGCCAGGCCAACCTGCGCTACCGCGAGCTGGTGCCGACGTTCTCCGGCGCGCTGCAGGGTCAGCCGCCGCGTGAGCAGCCGGCGGGCACCATCACGTTGAACCCGGACGACCAGTACATGGCGCGTCTGCAGGCCATGTTCATCGGCTCGGTCTACTACACGCAGATCACCGAGGATCAGGACTTCAACCAGTCCATGTTCATCGGCAAGGCGGGCAGCACGGTGGATATCTCCGTGCCGCAGGCCATCCGCGACGCGGGCCGGTACGTGGAGTTCACGGACCCGACCACCGGCTACATCTACTACGCGGTGAAGATGCAGCCCTCGGACAGCTGGTTCCTCGCGGAGCGGCCGTTCTACAGCATCGGCTACGAGTACATCCGGAAGATCAAGGACAAGTACTTCCAGGCTGACGGCGTCACCATCAAGCCGGGCCAGGAGAGCGCCCTGCGCCAGGACGTCCGCATCATCGAAATCATGCGCGGCCTGCTGGCCGAGTACGGTTACGACCAGGCGGACGGGTTTGCCTGGTAAGACCCGCGTAGCTTGAAGGTCCCGAGCCGCCGCCAGCCCGCATCCGGGGTTGGCGGCGGTTCGGTTTTGCGGGCGACAGGACAATTCGCGATTCCTTGCCGATAAACAGGCCTCCCACTACCGTCCGTTCTTGCCGCGAGTTGCGGCGGAGAGGTTGACGACGATGCAGTCGGTCAAGAGTCGCCCGGGGCACCATCGGCTGGAAATGTTGAAGATGGACATCCGCCAGATGGCTGCGCATCTGTCCGCGGATGACGGCAAGCTGGACAAGTCGGATGTGCGGGCCATGCTCGTCCGCGCCACCGCCTCCGGCAAGCTGGAGCGCAAGGACGCGGAAGACCTCTGCTACGTCCGCGAGCGGTACAAGAACCAGTTCACGTCGCAGGCGCTGGCGGCGTTGGACAGCGTGGTGGGGGCCTTTGTCCAGGAAGAGCTGCAGCGGATGAAGGAGAAGGAGCGGCAGAAGAAGATCGACAAGCACCTGCTGCAGATCGAGGAGCGCATCGAGTTCCTCCTCAAGGACCGCAAGCTGCGTGAGCTGAAGGTCGACGACAAGCAGCGCGTGATGATTGGCGACCTGTTTGGTCGTCGGAAGACGGCCTGAGCGCCGAACGAGCTACCCCCCACAATCCGCAGACGTCACGCCGCCCGGGTTGCGCGGGACGGCCGTTCGTCGCCCGTTGCATCACGGGTGCGCGGCGCGTGCTTCCGTCGTTGACGCTGCGGGCGCCAGCCCTCTGGGAGTGCGGTCTGAAATACCGCTTTGGCTCGGTTCCTCGGTGGAGCGCTTCTCCCTGCTGACGCCCACTCCACGAACGTGCGCGTGGCTACGCAGCTCCCGGTGGTACATCCAATCGCCGACGGTGCCGAACCAAAGCGGTATTGCAGACCGCACTCCCAAAGGGCTGGCGCCCGCAGCGTCAACGACGGAAGGACTGCGCGTGCCGACCCGTTGAAGTGCGGCTTTCGCTCGGACCAACGCGGCGCATCCTGCCAGGCAAAGCCACGAGGGGGTGACAACTTCAACGGGAACCGCTGGAGGACGGTAAGGCGCTTCGCAGTGAGGCGCGGCGCGGACGGGCTCCGTGCTCGACGACGGGACGCGCCTCAGGGGCAGGCGGCCAGGCGCGCCTTCACCGCTGCGGCCTTGGGATCCCTGGGCGCCAGCTTCAGGAAATCCTTCCAGTGCGGGCAGGCCGCGGAGATGTCGCCGCTGGCCATGAGCGCGTCGCCGAGGAGCTTGGCGGCGGGGGCATGGCGCGGTGCGGCCTTGCGGGCCTTCTGCAGGATGGTGACGGCCTCGGCGTGGTCGCCCGCCTCCATGCGCGCGCGGGCCCGCGTCACCAGCTCGTTGATGGCGTCCTCGCGACCCGCCGCCGGCGCGGCCGACTGCGGTTGCTCGGTGTCCTGCGCGGGCTCCGGCTTGCGCGCCTCCGCCTCCGGCTTCTTGCGACGATCACCGCGGTCTCCCCGCGGGCGCT
>JBFMGU010000186.1:0-21181 GCA_040752415.1 Myxococcota bacterium | reverse complement strand
CGGCCCACCCCACTGGCGTCGGAAAACGGCTGGGCTCCTTGGGCGTTGCCGGCTTTCTCGTCGGAGCGGCCTGGGGTTGGACTTCGGTCGCCGCGGGCGCGGTGGCCTTCATCTCGCGCGTTTCCTCGTCGACACTGACGGGACTCTCCGTCGGGCGCGGCTCTTCCGCGGCCACCGACGGCTCCTGCGCCGAAACCACGGCGGTGAGCCCCAGGACCAACCACGCGGCCATCAGGGAATCCGCTCCGGCGGCGGGTTCATTCCCGTCTCCACCGCCTCGTGCGTGACCTCGGGGCCCTCGGCACCCAGGCGCACCAGCGTCACCTTCTCCCACGCCGTGTCATTGCGGTTGGGCAGCGTCGGCTTGTGGTGCACCCCGCGCGACTCCGCCCGTGCCCGCGCGCCCATCACCGTGATCTCCGCCAGCGTCAGCATGTGCTGGAGGCGGTGCGCCAGCAGCGTCGTCGTCGGGTCGCTCACACCCAGGGCCTTCCCGCGTTCCTTGAGCGCGCGCACGACGGTGAGCGCCTCGTCGAGCTGCGCGTCGTCACGGTTGAGGCCGCACGCGCGGGTCATGAGCGCACCGAGCTCGTCGTGGAGCTTGCGCGGACTCTCGGCGCCCTTCATGTCCGCCAACGCACGCATCCGGTCGCGCCAACGCCGCGTGGCGTCGACGACGTCGGTGGCGGGCGCACGCTGGGGACGCGCTTGTGCATGGAACATCATGGCGCGCGCGGCAAGCTGACCGGAGAACAACGACGCCAGCAGGCGGTTCCCGCCGAGCATGTTCGCGCCGTGGTAACCCGCGCCCGCGTCGCCGGCGGCGTACAGGCCCGCGACGGTGGTCTGCTGGTTCCGCGCGCTCTCCTCCACCAGCTTGCCGTTCTTGTCCGACGCCACGCCCACCTGCAGCCCACCCAGGCTCACGTGCGGCACCGGGACCACCTTGCACGGATGGCGACGGAGATCCTGCCCGGTCAGCTTCTCATGCGTGCGCAGCAGCAGCTCCCACCGCGCGTCCAGCGTCGGGCGGGCGATGGAGCCCAGGTGCAACACCGCGTCGTGGCTGGACACCTTGCGCGCCAGGTCATCCAAGCGCTCCGGCATCACGCGCTGCCCGTCGATCATGAGCTGCGCACCGTCGGCGAGCGCGGCTTCACTGATGAACCGGTGGCCATCCGGGCCGGGCACGCCCAACGGATGGAACTGCATCATCTCGGGGTTCGCATACGTGGCGCCCTCGACGAGCGCACTGGCCAGCGCGGCGCCGGTGGCGTGCAGCCCCTGCGTGGACTTCCCGTAGATCTGCGAAGGCCCCGTCGTGGCGAGCAGCACGGCGTCCGCGTCGAACACCTCGATGGCCTGCGTCCACACGTGCACCGCCACCACGCCCGAAGCGGCGCCGTTCTCGTCGCGGATCAGGCCCAGGTACTCCCAGCCCTCAAGCTGGCGGAACGTGCCCGGCTCCGCGCCCAGGAGCTGCTGCGCCAACGCGCGCTGCACCTGGAATCCCGTGGCGGAGCCCGCGAACACCGAGCGCGCCACGCTGGATCCCGCCAGTTGTCGTCGCTGCAGCCGCCCCTCGGCGGTGCGATGGAAGGGCACCCCCATGCGGTCCAGCAGGTGCACCAGCGCCGGCGCCGCTTCCGCCATGGCCAGCACCAGCGGCCCGCTCCCGAGGAGATCACCGGCCCGCAGCGTTTCCTGCGCGTGCAGGGAGGCACTGTCCCCGTCGAGCGTGGCGTTCAACGAGACGTCCGTGGAAACCTCACGGTCCGCCGAGAGCAAGTCCACGTGGTGCCCCGCCCGCACCAGGTGCACCGACGCCATGAGCGCCGCCGGCCCCTCGCCCACCACCACGAATCGAAAGCCCGACGCCATGGGGTTGCCTCAGGGGATGATGTACTTGGGGTCGTGGAAGGCGGCGGCCACGTGCACGCCCAGCGCCGTCAGGAGGAGGCCGAACGTCCCGCACAACACCGCCGCAACGCGCTGCGAGCGCGCGGTGATGGTGATGCCCCAGCGGATGAGGAAGCTCCACGTGCCCGCGGCCAGGTGGAACGCACAGGCCATGACGCCGAGGATGTAGAAGTCCAGCATGGGGATGGGACGGAGCACGCGCTGCATGAACGCGGCGTCGATCTCACGACCGAGAAAGAGCTCCTGCACGCGCGTGTTGAAGAAGTGCACCACGACGAAGACGAGGGCAATCACGCCGGTCACACGCATGAGCACGAACACCCAATTGGACCACGTGGGGAACGTGCCGACGTTGGGGCGCGCGTCGCGGGTGATGATGAGGCCATAGACGGCGTGGAAGATGAGCGGGATGCCCACCAGGAGGGCCTCCAGCACCAGGTACGCCGCGCTCCGCCGCGCCGCCGCCACGACGTTGTAGGCCTCCGGCCCGCCATACGCCATGCGGGACAGGCCCCACAGGTGCAGCACCATGAACGCGCCCAGGGAGAGCATCCCGGAGAGGCTGTGGAGGCGTCGCAGCAGGAAGTGCCAGGCCAGCCTTCGCTCCGGGGTGGCGTGCAGGGCGTGGGTGGTGGTCATGCCGCCTCGTCGTTGTGGCGCTGAAGGGGGGAGGGCTTCATAGGCGTGGTGCGGGGGCGGCTTCAACCGTCGGGGACAAAGGCGTTTGCCCCTGACGGCGCATGCGGTTAGAAGACCGGGCCCGGTCCCCACCTGTTGGACCAAGGCGGTGTTCTCTCATGGATCAAGGTTACGCCGGCGCTGCATTCCTCATCCTGCTGGGCATGGCCGTCGCGGGCGCCATGCTGGCGCTGAGCCAGTTCATTGGCCCCAAGAAGCCCACCAAGATCAAGCAGCTCCCGTTCGAGTGCGGCAGTGAGAGCGTGGGCACCACCCGTCAGCGCTTCAGCGTGCGCTTCTACCTCGTGGCGCTGCTGTTCATCGTCTTCGACATCGAAGTGGTGTTCCTCTACCCGTGGGCCGTCATGTACCGGCAGCTGGGCCTGTTTGGCCTGGTGGAGATGGCGGTGTTTGTGGCGGTGCTGGTGGTGGGGCTCATCTACGTGTGGCGCAAGGGCGCCCTGGAGTGGGAGTGACGCATGGCAACGTTCAAGGGTGATGAGGCTCTGGTCCAGAACGACGTCATGCTGACCCGGCGCGACGAGGCGCTGGGCTTCTTTGGCAAGCTGGCGCAGGCCGCCAAGGAGAAGGTGAACGAGGTGGCGAGCCCGGCGGTGAACTGGGCGCGCAAGTTCAGCTTCTTCCAGTACCCCTTCGTGACGGCGTGCTGCGGCATGGAGTTCATGGCGGTGTGGGCGCCCCGCTATGACATTGCGCGCTTTGGCGCGGAGTTCCCGCGGTTCTCGCCGCGTCAGGCGGACCTGCTGTTTGTCGTCGGGACCATCACGCACAAGCAGGCGCCGGCCCTCAAGCGCGTCTGGGAGCAGATGTGCGACCCCAAGTGGGTCATCAGCTTCGGTGTCTGCGCGTCCAGCGGCGGGTTCTACGACAACTACGCCGTGGTGCAGGGCATCGACAACATCATCCCCGTCGACGTCTACATCCCGGGCTGCCCGCCGCGCCCGGAGGCTGTGCTCGACGCACTGATCATGCTGCAGGACAAGGTGCAGAAGGAAAAGCGCGCCATCCTGCCGTGACCGGGCTTCCCACGACGGGAACGCGGTCTTTCCGAGTCAGAACAAATCCTTCCGAGCCAAAGCGGTACTTCATACCGCAGTCCGAAGGTGCGGCCTCGCTCCCATGCATGACGGTGGGCCGCACGTGCCGGTCACGACTTCGCAGCTGAGCGTCCGGCACTTTCGGACTGCGGTATGGAGTACCGCTTTGGCTCAGCCCCTCGGACTCACGGCCAATTGAAGAACACCAGCTCGCCCCTGGGCTGCGGGTCCACGGCGTCGGGACGCTTCTTGAACGTGGAAACAACCGGCGCGCCCGAGCCACGGGCCGCCACGTCCGTCGAGAAGCCGTAGAGACCGTCAAAAGACGTCCCCGTCCCACCACCCGCCAGCGTGCTCCGGTCATACGCGCTGCCATTCTGGCTGCAGAACAACAGCTCCCCGGTGGTGCCGTCCTGGTAGGCCACCTGCACCACGCCGTCGGAGCGGATGCTGAGCGCAGGCTCGGCCAGGCGGTGCAGGTCGGAGGCGTTGTTCACCACGCGCGCCGCGTCGTCGACGGTGGCCGTGGAGATGGTGGACAGCGTGCCGTCCAGCGTCTGGTGCAGGAGCGCGCGCGTCACGTTGTGCACGTACACCACGTGCGCCTGTCCCGACACGTCCACCGCCACCTGCGGCCACAAGCCCGCGTCGGAGCCGTTCCCGTCGAGGATCTGCGAGGTGAAGCGCGCCTCCGTCGAGTCCACCGGGTCCCCGCCCTGCGTGGTGTGCAGCACGAGGTCCGCGTCAAATGAGTCATACACGACAAGGATGGGCTTCCCGTCGGCGCGGATGGCCAGCGAGGGCCACACGCCCGGCCCCTCGGGGATGCCGCGGAGATTGGACCCCGCGTGCTCATCCACGCAGCCACCCGCGGAGCAGAACGCGCCCGTCCCGCAGTCCGCCGAGCACGCGCTGTCGTCGAGCTCCTCCTCACAGGTGGGGATGGCCGGCGCCTCCGCCGACGCGCACTTGTATCCCTCCGCACAGCCGCCCTCACACGGCACGGTGGTGAGATCCACCTCCTTGAGCACGTGCACCACGAAGTCGGTGACCCCGCCCGGCGTGGCGTCGCGCGCGGCGGACAGCTTGAGGCGTCCGTACGGCGTCCCGCCCACGTCGACACGACGGGCCAACCACGCCACGCGCGGCGCCCCACTCGGGTCCAGCGCGATGGTGGGGTACACACCCGTCTCCCGCTCGTTGTCCAACGTGAAGCGCGTGACGTTCCCCTGCTCCACGCGGGCGTACTTCAGGATCCCGTTCGTGCTGTCCTGGTACACAGCATGAACGGTGCCGTCGGAGGCCACCGCCATGTCCAGGTACTTCCCGACGTCGGGACCGGGCTCGGCGACTCCGCCACGCGGCCCGGAAGGCCCACCGGTCACCGCGCCGCCCACGGGAACTCCGTCGAGGAACGTCCAGTCCACGCTGCGGTCGGTCTGCACCTCGCCGAGCATCAGGTCGCCGTAGGTGGAGTTGTACGCCAGCACCCAGAGCTTCCCCGTCCCATCCATGCCAATGGAGGACGGATTCCCGACGTCACCAAGCGGCAACGCGGGCAGCTCCTGACAGCCGCACTGGGTGTTCAGGTAGTTGCACAGGTCCACGCTCCACGCGCCCGTGGCCGAGTTGGGCTCGAAGCCCGGCGAGCACACCTGGTCGGGACAGGGACCCGGGTCCGCAATGCAGCAGGGCTGATCTCCACATTGCGACGACGGCTCCAGTCCGCAGCACAGATTCCCCGTCGGACAGTCGCCGCCGCACGCGCCCTCACACACGCAGGCACGGGCCCGACACCGCGCACGCTGCCCCTCCCCGCAGTCACCCAGCTCCTTCTCGCAATCCTCGTCGTCATTGCAGCCCGGGTAGCCGCATTCGCGGAAGCCATCGGGCGGGTCGTCGAAGTCGCGGCATTCCTGGCCGGGGTCGCAGTCCGCCTCGGTGTCGCAGTCATGCTTGGAGACGCACGCGTGGATGGTCTGGTTGCAGTACTCCTCGGCGGTGCACTCGCTGTCGAGGTCGCAGTAGACCAGGCCGCCGCTGCTGCTGCTGCTCGCCGTCAAACCGGAGCTGCTGCCTTCCGTGGTGCACGCGCCGTTCACGCACGACTCCCCGGCGGCGCATTGGTCGCTGGACTCGCACGTTCCGGGAGTCTGACCGCAGCCTCCACAGCCGGCGGCGAAGGAGAAGAGCACCAGGGACAAGGCCAGTGGCAGTCGGAGCGCGTGCATGCGGCCGGGCATGTTAGCCCACCACCCCGTCATTCCGCCGCCGCCATGGCGTCGCGCTTCCGGGGGATGGCGCGGGAGCCGGGGTCCCCGTAGAGGCGCTCGTAGATGCGGTAGCTGGCCAGCACCTTCTTCACGTAGAGCCGCGTTTCATCGAACGGGATTTCCTCAACAAATTCATCCACTTGCCCGGTTCCGCGCTCCCGCTGCCAGCGCTCCACCGCCTGGGGACCCGCGTTGTAGCCGGCCAGGGCGTAGACGGGCTCACCGCCAAAGCGACGCAGCAGCCGGCGCAGGTACACGGTCCCGAGCCGCACGTTGAGCTCCGGGTTGTGCAGCGCCACGCGGCTGGGCGGGGACAGCCCGAGATCCGCGGCCATGACCGCGGCGGTCTCGGGGATGAGCTGCATGAGGCCGTGCGCGTCGGCGTTGGAGACCACTTCCGGACGGAAACGACTCTCCGTGCGCGTGAGCGCGTAGACCAGCAGCGGGTTCACGCCCTGCTTCTGTGCGTTGCTCTCGATGTAGACGGCGAACTTGCGCGGGTGGCTGCGGTGGAGGTGGTCGGTGAGGACGTCGAGGGAGCGCGCGGGGAGGAAGCCTTCCACCTGCAACTGACGCAGCGTGAACGCCTCCTTGCCACGCCCAAGCTGCTGGTTGAGCGCCACCGCCTCCTCGAGGTCCGCGGGACGGGGCTGGAACTGCGCGGCGAGCTGGTCCTCCTCGTTGGTCGACGGCGTGACGCGCGCGCTGAACCCATCCAGGGCCTGGCGCGCCTCGTCGAGCAATCCGAGACGGACGAATTCCTTGGCGCGGAGGAGCTGCGCGTCGGAGGCACCTGGCAGCGCACCCCGACCCGGCGCCGGACCGGGACACGCGTGCGACTCCGACGCGGGACGCACCATGGTCTGCGGCCACGGATCCGACGGCAATTCCATGCCCAACAGGCGCTGCTCGGCGAGGCCGGCGTAGTAGCTCACCGGGTACTCATTGACGACGCGCTCATACACGCGCTGCGCATCCGCCCGATCACCCAGCCGCTCACTGGTGCGTCCCATCCAGTACAACGCGCGCGGCTCACCACTGCCCACGCCACCGCGCACACCCTCCTCGACGAGACTGCGGAAGAACTGCCGCGCACCGTCCATGTTCCCCGCGCGGTACTCAATCCAGCCCAAGGACCACAACGCACGCGGCCGGCTGCGCGTCAGCGGATTGAGCACCAGCAGCTCGTGCAGGGCCTGGCGCGCCTCGTCGTAGCGGGTGAGGCGGGAGGCCATCTCACTGACGCCGAAGAGCGCGGCTTCCACGTCGACGTCGTAGGGGCTCTCCCGTGCGGTGCGGTAGTGCTCCAGCGCGCGACCGAAGCGGTTCTGCATGCGCGCAGCGTCGGCGGCACGCAGCTTGGCGCGGGAGCGCAGCGCGGGATCCGACGACAACGCCTTGTACGCATCCAGGAACGAGCCCTCCGCCACGCTGAGCTGTCCCAACACCAACAGCGCCTCACCCCGCGCGAAGCGCACCTCGCCGAGGAGACGCCCCGGTCCCAACCTGCCCTCCAGCTCCGCCAACGCGCGCGGCATGGCCTCGGGCTCGGCGGCGGAAAGACGCGGCAGGCTGGCGGCCACGGCCTTGCGCTCCGACTCCTTGTAGACGTTCTTCCCCTCGACGGAGATGCCCACCAGCTTGTCCAGCGAGCGAGCAGCCAGCGACGTCAACGGCGCACCGATGAGCGCGGCGCGGAAGTCGGCGGCGGCACTGGCTCCGTCGCCAAGGGCCAGGCGGGAGAGACCCAGGACATAACGCTGCTCCGGGGTGCGGACCGCGCCCTCCTCGTCGGCCTGGCCGAGGCGTTTGACGAGCTCCTCGTGGGAGCCGGCCTTGTACAGCGACCACGCCATGAGCCGCTGCGCCTCGCCGTAACGAGGGTACTCACGGCTGATGCGTGCCAGGGCTTCCGCGGCGCCGCCATGATCGCCCAGCGCGCTCCGCGTCTTGCCCAGCTCGAACAGGCTGTCGTCGGCCATGAGCGGGTAGACGCGCACCAGGTCAGCGTAGATGGCCGCCGCGTCCTCGAACCGCTTCTGCTCACGCAGGCATTGCGCCATCACGAACCGCGCGCGCGCCAGGTGCGGACTGTGCGGATTGGTCCCGACGAAAACGGCGAGCTCGGCGAGGGCGCCGCGGTAGTCCCGCTTGCGGTAGAGCTGGGCCGCATTGGTGAGCCCCACCGCGCCTTCCAGGTCCTCGATGTCGTCGTTGGATTCCGCGGTGGGCTCGAACTCCTCCGCGCTGGGAGGCGGTGGCGGACGGGGACGACCCTGGGCCGCAGGTCCCCCCAGGGCCAGGAGCAACACGGTGCTCAGGGCAAGGCTCTTCCGTCGCACGGGTGGGACGCTACCAACGGCCTCGCGACATCGCTATTTCCTGGCTCAAGAACCAGCCCACGTCCGCCTTGTCCGACGTCATCAGGGCTCCGGTGCACCAGGCTGGGTCAAGCCTCTGCTACGTTGCCGCGTGCCATGCCGATGATCCGCTGCGCATCCGTTCTCCTGCTGCTTGCCACGCTCGCGTGTCCGCGCTCCCAACCCGAGGGCACCGGTCCCATGGGCATCCACGGCGCCCCGGAGCCCAGCCTCCCGCTCGACGTCACCCAGTATCCCTGGCCCACCGACCTGGCGCGGAAGGATGGCCGCGTCTCCGTGCTGCTGCCGGACTTCGGTGAGGACCGTGACGTCGACACCAAGCCCTTCCACGAGCGACTGGCCGCCGCGTTGGCGGAGCGCCACGGCTTCAGCGGCACCGCCGCGGTGATGTTCACGTTCGACAAGCCGCTCGCGGTGTCGTCGTTGCCGGCGTCGGCGGAGGCGTCCGCGCAGGGTACCGCGGCGTTCATCCTGGGCATCAGCGGTCCGCACAAGGGTCAGCGCATTCCCGCGCGCGTGGCCTACCGCGCCGACGAGCGGAGGCTGTTCCTGTCGCCGGACTACGGCCAGCGCCTGTTGGGCGGAGAGAAATACGCCGGCGTGGTGACGACGAAGATCACCGGCGAGGACGGACAACCCGTGCGCGCCAGCGAGGGAACCAGGGCGCTGCTGGGCGTGTGCCCGCGCGATGAGCTGCCGTTCCTCTTCACAGGCTGTGCCCCGGCCCACGCCATGGTGCAGGACCTTCTGGCCGAGCTGGAAACGTTGCAAGTGGCGCCCGCCGAGGTGGCCGTGGCGACGGTGTTCACGATCGAGAAAGCGGAGGTGGAGCTGCAGGCGCTGCGCAACGCCGTCTACGCAGAGCCCTCGCCGACGCTGGTGCGCACCGACGTCTTCCCCAAGCAGGGCTACGACCTGGACCGTCTCTTCGGCGTTCCTTCGTTCACTGGCCTTGGCGTGAAAGACGGTGCGGTGCCACACGCGTCGGTGGCGCAGGTGATCCACGGGACGTTCCGTGCGCCGCTGTTCAACTCCGCCGTGGCGGGCTTCAACGGCGTCATGGAGTTCGACGCGAACGGCGCGCCCGTCGTGAAGGGCTACGAGGACATCCTGTTCACGCTGGTCCTTCCCAACACCGTCACCGACGTCAGCGCCCTGCCCCTCCTCGTCTACCAGCACGGCCTCGGCGGCCAGCGGAGCGAGGTCCTGGTGATTGCGGAGGAATTCTGTCGACGAGGATACGCGGTGGCCGGCATTGACCTGCCCTTCCACGGAAGCCGCACCCCGCCCCTGCCCGCCCGCGACGCCAAGAACAACATCACCGGAGACAACCAGCCCGACGGAATCGGCGACAGCGCAGGCCTGGATCACGCGCTTCGCTCACTCGGCATCACCAGCGACACACCCGGCCTGCAGCCCATGGCCCCGACGATCGTGCGCGACAGCCTGCGCCAGGGACACGCCGACGTGTTCGGCTTCGTGCGGGCGATCCTCGACGGAGAAAAGGCGCCTCTCGTCGACGGGCTGACCGGGTTCGCGGGACTGGGGTTTGATCCGGCGCGCGTCTACTGGGCCAGCGAGAGCTACGGGTCCATTCACGGCGTGCCCATTGTGGCCATGGAGCCGCGCATCACCGGCGCGGTGTTCAGCGTGGGAGGTGGTGGTCTCGTCGTGGATCTGCTGATGAACAGTCCGCAGTATGGCCCGCCGTTCGGCCTGTTCCTGTACCAGAACCTGGCGCTGCGGGACTCGCTCAACCCCGACCTCACCGTGAACTACGAGGCCTTCCCGCCCGAGCGCGAGTGGAAGCTGCAGCTCTACCAGAACGCCATCGACGTCGCGGATCCGGCGGCGTTCGCTCCGCTGCTGGCGCGTTTCCCCGGCGGCCATCCGGCGCGCAATGTCCTCTTCATCGCCCCCTTCTCCGACGAGGCGGTGCCCAACCAGGCCGAGGAGTCCATGGCCATGCAGGCAGGTGCGCACGCCCTCCGTCACGCCGACCGGCCCGAGCTGCGTTACGGAAGGATGCCGGTCGTCGACGCGCCGCTGCGGGGCAACGTGAACGGCGCCACCGTGGCGTACGTGCAGTTCCATCCCGCCACACACGGCGTGCTGACACGTCGCCAGGAAGACAGCGAGGTCGACGTTGGATTCCCGCCGTTCGTGGACCGTCCGTCGACGATGGTCATCCAGAACCCGGTGGACCAGGCACAGCAGACCGCGGCGGACTTCCTGGACGGGCTGGGCGCGGGGAACAACGCGGTGCGCGTGACCGCACCGTGATCACTGCAACGGACACGGCGGAGAAACCACGGTGTAGGCGGTGGGGGAGATGAGGTGGAGACGGTCGTCCTGCACCAGCGCCGACGACGTATGCCACGGCACCGGCAGCGACCCGATCACCTGCGCCATGTTCCCCGTCACCCGCACGAAATCCACGCCGCGTGACGTCGTCATCACCACCGTGGTTCCATCAAACGCGAGGATGTGGTGCGCACCCGTCAGGTCCACCGACGTGATCACGTCGAGCGTTCCGGTTGCCTCGCGGATCTCCAGTCGGTCCGCCAGCAACACGGCCACCGTGTCGCCGCGCGGCAACACACTGATCACCGGCTCATCCACCCGCGCCGTGCCGGTGAGCTGCGGCGGTGCGCCGTCGGCGGTGGAGAACGTGGCCAGCGCGGAGGCCGGCACACCGTCCCTGTCACCCAGCACGACGAGCGCGGTCATCTGCCCCAGCCCATCCGGCGCCGGGAACGCGTCCGAGCCGGAAAGATCAACGACCAGGCTGAAGGATTGCGGAGGCTGCAACGGGACGCCCAGGGTCTGCGGCTCCAGCGCCAGATCGTGAATGGCCAGGTTGGCGACGTTGGGGCTGGCGTAGATGTCCACGGATGCCAGGTAGACGCGTTTTCCGTCGCCACGCGCGTTCATGAACGAGGGGATGTCTCGCGAGGCAATGGTGGCCGACGTTCCGTCGTGAGCGTCCACCCAGAGCCAGCGCTCGCCCAAGGAGATGGGGCGCCGCGGGATGCGGAGCGGCTCTCCGCCTGTCGGCGCACGGGGCACCAGCAGGAACGACGGCACCGGTGGCTCTCCCGCCGCCACGAGGTCCGCGGGATGATCGAACACGCCCCCGACGAGGAAGAACGGAACACCCACGTTGTTCAGCGCCACCGCACGCGCGGAGTCCGACGACACGACCACGTTGTGCGCCACCTGCGACACCGCCACCTGCATGGCCCCATGCTGCGGGTCGGCCACGCGCTGGAGCGCCTGGGGACCCATCTGACCGGTGAGGCGGAACACCTGCACGCTCCGGTCCTCCGACGTCACGAGGACAAAAGGTTCATTGAGCTCCACCGTCCCGCCCGAGCGCGGCAGCGAGATGGTCACGCCGGCAACCAGCGCCGGGGATTGCGGGGTGGTCATGTCGAACACGTGCAGCTCGTGCGAGTGTCGCCCGCTCGTCCCGCGGTCATGGATCATCGCGAGCAGCTGGCCCTGCGTCCGGATGGAGATCCACGTGTAGTTCGCCAGGTGGACGTGCTCCTCGAGGTCACCACCGCTCTCCTGGTAGCCGAAGACGTTGCCTTCCTGGCCGAGCTGCTGGTCCGGTTTCACGACGTAGATCATCCCGTTGATCGTATCGATGTCGCGGATGTCCTCACCCGGGAGGAACGTGGCGTCGAGCACCGGCACGGGCCCGGAGATGTTGAACCGCTTGATGCCGTCGTCGGTGGCCACCAGGATGCCTGTCCCCAACACCATGCCGCGACACACCGCGTTGAGCGGCGCCGAAGCCACCACCACCGGTGAGCTGAGATCCGAGACGTCGACGACGTTGAGCTCCGTTCCGCACGCGTAGAGCCAGTCGCCGCTGGGAAGGAACGCGTTGGCCGCCAGACCCGTGATCCTGCCCAGGTTTCCGCCCACCGCGGGGTTCATGCTGAAGAGCTGCGTGCTCACCGTGCCGTCGGGCTCGTACATCGCGGTAGCCACGTAGTGCGGCGCCGCGGCAATGGCTCCCGCGTACACACCGGTGGCGTTGGAGAGAATGAGCGGCTCATCAAACGGAATGAGCTGCGTCTCAACAAAGTCCTCGACGACCTCGTGCGCCGTCACGGTTCCCTGCCCATCCACGACGACAAATCCTGCTTCCACCCGCGCCACCGCCGCGCCCGGTCCGCCCCACGTAAACGCCTGTCCCACGATGGCCGGCGCCTCCGTCGAGTCCGTGCCCTGGCACGCGCCGGAGACGCACCGGTCAATCACCGTGCAGATGTTCTCGTCGTCACATGGGGTCCAGTCGGGGGCGGGGAAGGCCTCGCACGCGCCGGAGACGCACAGGCGCACGGACACGCAGCCCTCCGCGCCGCCGCACCCCGTTCCGTCGGGCGCGGGCTCACGGATGCAGCCGGTCTGTGCGTCGCAGAGATCGGAGGTGCAGGGGTTTCCGTCGTCACAGATGGTCGGGTCATCCAGCGAGACGCAACCGGTGGCGGCGTTGCAGACCGCGCGCTGGCAGGGATTGGACGGCTGGCACTCCACCGCACTCCCGCGACACGCGCCCTCCACGCAGTGATCGTCGAAGGTGCAGGCGCTTCCGTCGTTGCAGGGCAGCGTGTTGAAGGTGGTGATGCACCGGTCCGCGTTCACGTCGAAGGTGTCGTCGGTGCACGGGTTGCCGTCGTCGCAAAGCGGCGTGTCGACGGTCTCACCGCGCAGGCCCACCCGCAGCTCGGGCGCGTTCCGGGAGTCGTTGTCGACGATGAGAACTCCCTCGGCCGCCCCCGGCGCGGGTGAGGTGTACGTCACCGCAACGTCCAGCGACTCCCCCGGCTGCAACGTGCGCGACGCCAGCGGCTGCACCGAGAACGTGGAATCCCCGTCGACACGCGCACCCCGCACGGTCACCGCGCCGTTCCCGGAGCTGCGGATGCGCACGGTGTGGCTTGCGGTCTGGCCCGGGTAGATGGGCCCCAGCGTCACCGTGTCCGACGACGGCGTGACGAGCGGAACGGTCTCGGACAGGCTTCCGTCGTCGGGGGTGCAGGCGTGAAGGAGGAGGGGGAGCAGGAGCCCCGCGCGCTGGAGAGGTCGTCCGCACACGGGGCCATGCTGACACGCGGACCCGACCCACGCACGCGGGCCGGGTCCACGCGGGCCGGTCAGGTTGCGCGACCGATGGCCTTCTTCAGCGGCTTGTTGAACGCGAACATGGCCAGACCCGCGGCCACACCCAGCACGGTCAACAGCAGGAAGAACGACTCCTTGGACCAGCGCGTGTAGAGCACGCCGATGGCGCCGCTGAGGAAGTTCCCCAGGAAGCTGGAGAGGAACCACATGCCCATCATCATGCTGACGATGCGGACCGGGGACACCTTGGTCACCAGCGAGAGGCCGATGGGCGAGAGGTAGAGCTCGCCGATGGTCAGCAGGAACGTGCAGAACAGCGGCCAGAACATGCTGCCCTTGCCGCCTCCCACCGCCTGCGCCCCGACGATCATCACGATGAACGAGAGGCCCAGGATGACGCAGCCAATGGCCATCTTGGTGACGGACGTGGGCTCGGTGCCCTTGCGCTGCTGCCACTGCCAGAAGATGTCCAGCACCGGCGCCAGGATGATGATGCACAGCGGATTGAAGGACTGGAACCACGTCGAGGGGATCTGGAACCCGAAGATGACCGGCCACACCGTCTGCTCGTCAGCCCAGGTCTGCATGGTGTTGCCCTGCTGCTCGTAGACGGCCCAGAACACCACGTTCAGACCGCACAGCACGACGAGGGCCAGCACCCGGCTCCACTCATCCTTGGTCAACGGCTCCTTCTTCTGCTCCGTGGTGGCGGCAGCAGCCTTGGTCTTGCTCAGGTTGTCCGCGGCCAGGAAGCGCTGGCCAGCCAGGTACACAATCAGGCCGAGCAACATGCCAAAGCCCGCGGCGGCAAAGCCGTAGTGCCAGCCGTACACCGCAGCCAACGTTCCGCAGACGAAGTTGCAGATGAACGCGCCGAGGTTGATGCCCATGTAGAAGATGGTGAATGCACCGTCACGACGGGAATCCCCCGGCGCGTACAGGTTGCCCACCTGCGTGGAGATGTTGGGCTTGAACGCGCCGTTGCCGAGGATGAGCAGCGAGAGGGCAATGAAGAACCAGTCCTCGAACGCCATCACGAAGTGGCCCAGCGCCATGAGGATGCCGCCCACGACGACGGTCTTGCGTTGGCCCAGGACGCGGTCGGCGAGCATGCCGCCGAAGAGCGGGGTGAAATACACCAGTGCGGTGTACGTGCCGTAGAGCAGCGAGGCCTGCTCCGCCGGGGAATTGGGCAGCATGCCCTTGATGGTGCCCCACAGGATGACGTCGTCAGGATTGCCGGGGATGAGCCCCTCGGTCTGGCCCTGCTTGGGCTGCCGCGTGCTGACGAACAGGTAGTTCACCATGTACAGCTTCAGCAGGCCGCGCATGCCGTAGTAGCTGAAGCGCTCCCACATCTCCGTGAAGAACAGGATGAGGAGGCCAGGTGGGTGCTTGAAGCGCTTCTCGAACGCCGTCACGGGGACGGGCGGTGGCGGCGACGCTTCAGGTGGCGGCATTGACGGGGAGGGGGTGTTGGCCGCAGCGGTGGTTGCAGTCACACTGGTCTCCATGCCCGTGTGGGGGCGCAAGAAAGGGAGCCGTCCTCTAGCCGCCTTGGGCCGCAATCTCCAGCCCAAATGGTGGGGTTTCACGCGTCAACCCGACCGACCCCGCGGGCCAGCTGCTCGCGCTGGAGCCAACCGGCCATCCCATGCGCGGGGCCTCGAGCCGCACCATGGGCACGTCGTCACCGCGGGTGGATCCCTGCCGCTGGAGCCTCTGCTAGAAGCGCCCACCACGGCACGGGGATGGCGCGGTCCGGTTCCATCCGTTCCATCCGCTGACGACGAGGAGGTTGCGGATGCGCACCCATCGGTTGTTTCTCGAGGGTCGTTGGCAGGAAGGGAAGCGGCGCGAGGTCATCAAGCGTCCCCACGACGGAAACCCGGTGGCGGAGATCACCCGCGCCGACCCCGAACACGTTGAAAAAGCCATTGCGTTCGCCGCGGCGCGCGCGCCGGATCTCCGTCGGACGCCGTTGCATCGTCGCGCGGAGGTGCTCAGCCGCATGGCCGAGCTGGTGCGTGAGCGCGCCACGCTGCTCAGCGAGACCATCCGCGACGAGGCCGGAAAACCCATCCAGTACGCCCGTGGCGAGGTGCAGCGCGCGGCCGAAACGCTGCTGATGGCCTCGGTAGAGGCGCGACGGCTGGACGGCGAGTACCTGGCCATGGACGTGGTGCCACGCGGGGAGGGGCGGCATGGCCTGGTGCGTCGCGTTCCCGTGGGGCCGGTGGCGGCCATCACGCCGTTCAACTTCCCGCTCAACCTGGCCATCCACAAGGTGGCGCCGGCCATTGCCGCGGGCTGCCCGGTCATCCTCAAGCCCGCCGAGCGCACGCCCATCAGCGCCCTGCTCCTCGGCGAGATCGCGGAAGCCGCGGGCCTGCCCGAGGGCGGACTGCAGGTGGTGCCGTGCGAGCCGTCCGTCGCCGCGCCGCTCATCACCGACGCGCGCGTGGCCATGCTCAGCTTCACCGGCAGCCAGAAGGTGGGCTGGGAGCTGAAGGCGCGCGCCGGGCACAAGCGCGTGACGCTGGAGCTGGGTGGCAACGCGGGCGTGCTCATCCTCCCCGACGCGGACTGGACCACGCTCCTGGGCTCGCTCGGCGTGGGCGCGTTCGCGTACGCAGGACAGGTGTGCATCAGCGTGCAGCGCGTGATGGTGCCGCAGTCGGTGCGCAACCGGTTCGAGGAAGCGCTGGGTGAGCACGCGCGCACGCAGGTGAAAAGCGGCGACCCCGCCGACGTGGCCGTGGTCAACGGCCCGATGATCGACGACGGAAACGCGCGCCGCATCCTGGACTGGATCGACGAGGCCAAGGGCCTGGGCGCACGCGTGCTGACCGGCGCGCAGCGTGAGGGAAACCTGGTCTCCCCCACCGTGCTCTCCGACGTGGATCCACGCGCACGCATCTACCGCGAGGAAGCGTTTGGTCCGGTGGTCACGGTGGAAGGCTTCTCCGACCTTGACGACGCCATCCGCCGCATCAACGCCAGCCAGTTCGGCCTGCAGGCCGGCGTGTTCACCAACGACCTCAAGGCGCTGTGGCGCTGCTTTGACGAGCTGGAAGTGGGCGGCATCATCCACAACGACATGCCCACCTTCCGCGTGGACCACATGCCGTACGGCGGCGTGAAGGAGAGCGGCTTTGGCCGGGAGGGCGTGCGCTACGCGATTGACGAGATGACCGAGCGTCGCCTCATGGTGGTCCGCCCGTGACGCGCTAGGATGGCCCGCCGGAGGACAGCGGTGCGGGCGGCTTGGGCGGGTGCACTGTTGGGGCTTTGCGTCGTCGTGGCCACGTGCGCCACGTCGGAGACGGCCGTGGGTGGGCCGGGTGGCGGCGGGGAGCGCTTTGACCTGGACCGCAGCCTCTGGCGTCCCGGGACGGTGGCGGAGTGGGGGCTCGGTCGCAGCATCCTGGTGGCCTCCGGCCTCCGCGACCTCCACGAGCTCGCCGAGTACGAGAAGAAACTCGACCGCACCATCATGCGCATCCTCGACGCCGCACGCGCCGACCCGTCCGGCCTTCCGCTCTACCTGCGCATCCACCACGCCATGCACACCCAGGCGCTGAAGAAGGGCTACCAGCTCCGCGCCAGCAGCATGACCCGGGTGCTCGACGAGGGCGCGTTCAACTGCCTCTCCGGCACCGGCCTGTACGTGCTGACGGCGCAGCGCGCGGGCCTGGTGGTCTCCGCGTACGGCATGCGTGGTCACATCCTGGCGCTGGTGTTTGACGCCGACGGAGCGCACCACGTGGAGACCACATTCAAGGAGCAGTCGGACCCGGCGGTGCGGCAGATGGTGGGGTTGGAGGAGAGCAGCCTCATCCCGGAGGAGTTGAAGAACACCACGTTTGACGTCTCACCGGAGGAGCTGGTGGCCATGTTCTACTGGAACCGCGCCGCCGACGCGGCCGAGCGCCACGACTTCTGGGACAACCAGGTGAGCATGCTCAGCTACGTCTCGCTGGGCCCCACGCGTCCCGCCGGGCGTCACGTGGTGGAGAAGCGGGACTTCTTCCGCGCCGCGCTGCAGAACCAGTGTGATCGCGACGGGTGTCGTCGGTGCGTGGACCTCATGGACAACTGGCTGCGGCCGGAACGCCTGGGCGCCAGCGCGCAAAAGCCCGTGGTGCGCGACCTGCGCGCGGAGTGTTTCGAGCGCTGGTACATGACGGCCCCCTCCACCGCCCGCTGCGACGTCATCTACCGCGCCGTCCGCACCGACGCGCAGCATCCGCGACTGGCGCCGTGGGCGGAGAGCAGGGAGCTGCAGGAGTGCAATTGGAAGCGGTGAGGCTCAGACCCCGCGCTTGTCGCCCCACAGGACCTTGTGCAGCTGCACCTGGAAGCGCACCGGCAACCGCTCCGCCACCACCAGCTCCGCCAGCTCGCGCGGCTCCATCCCCGGCGTCACCGGGCTGAAGAGCACCGTGCAGCGACGGGCAATGTCATGCTCGCGCAGCTTCTCCACCGACCAGCGGAAATCCTCCCGGGAGCCAATGACGAATTTCACCTCGTCATGCGGGCGCAGCCGCTCCAGGTTGGCCCACACGTTGCGCTCCGCCTCCCCGCTGGACGGCGTCTTCACGTCCAGGATGATGTGCACCCGCTCGTCGACGTCACGCGTGCTCACGCCCCCGCTGGTCTCCAGCAGCACGGTCTTTCCCGCGTCGCACAGCCGGCGCATGAGCGCGTGCACCGCGGGCTGCAGCAGCGGCTCTCCACCGGTGACCTCCACCAGCGGCAGACCGCGTGCCAGCACGTCCTGCAGCACGTCGTCCACGGTGCGGACGGTGCCCTCGTAGAACGCGTGCTCGGTGTCGCAGTAGCTGCAGCGCAGGTGGCAGGCGGTGGTGCGCACGAACACGCACGGCTCGCCCTGGAAGGTGCTCTCGCCCTGAACGGAAGCGTAGACCTCGTGGATGAGCAGCTGGTCCTTGGGCACGGACGCCAGCGGCGCCATGCGCTGCGGGACCGGCACCCGCTCCACCACCCTGAGTCGACGCTGTGACACGACGGCGGGGACTTACTCGGGAGACTCCGCCAGTTCAAAGCCAGGCTTGAGCACAAGCGACTTGCCATCCATCTCAATGAGGCCACGCCGCTGGAACTCATTGAGCGCGCGGCTCACCGTCTCCCGGCTGGTGCCCACCATGGCCGCAATCTGCTGCTGGGTGGGGCGCTCCTTGATGCGCACGCCGTCCTCCACCTGCACGCCGTCCTGCTTGGCCATGTCCAGGAGGAAACGCGCCACGCGTCCGTAGACGTCCAGCAGCGCCAGGCTGGCAATGGACTCGTCGGCGCGACGCAGACGGCGGCTCATCTCCGCCAGGATGGGAATGGCCACGTGCGGTCCGCCGCGCAGCGCCGAGTGGAACGGCTCCCGCGAGAGGATGAGCATGCGGCTGGGCTCGATGGCGCGGACGTTGGCGGAGCGCGGCTGGTTGTCCAGCAGGCTCATCTCGCCAAAGAAGTCGCCTTCCTTCAGCACGGAGAGGATCACCTCGCGGCCACTCTCTCCGTAGAGCACCACCTTCACGCGACCGCTGGCGATCACGAAGAGGCTGTCGCCCGGATCATCCGCGCCGACGATCAGCGCATCCTTTTCGTAGGACCGTTCGGCAACCGCACCCGCCAGGGTATCCAGATCCCGGTCGGGGATCGTCGCGAAGATGGAGACACGTCGGAGATACTCCCTGGTGGACGTCATGGTCACCCCGATGTTGGTTCACGCAAGGTTGTCACCCGTCTTGCGGTTCCCAAGCAAGCGTTGTCAGCAGGTGCTTTACGCAGCGCGTCCGGCTAGGGTCCCGGCCCCCCCGCCCGGAGCCGCTCATGGACGTGTTCATCAACGGCGAGAAGAAGACCCTGGACGGTCCCCTGACCGTGGGCGCGCTGCTTGGCGCACTGGGTCTTTCCGTCGAGAGAGTGGCCGTGGAGGTGAACCGCCAGGTCATCCCCCGCGCGCGCCATGATGAGCACCGCCTCCAGGAAGGCGACCAGGTTGAGCTCGTGACGTTCGTGGGCGGAGGGTGAGGAGGATCACACATGAAGGACCAATCCACGCAGACCACCTTCCACGACGACCCGCTCCAACTGGGCCCCTACCAGTTCCAGAGCCGCTTGATCGCGGGGACCGGGAAGTTCAAGGACAACGCGGAGACCCTGGCCGCGCTCAGCGCCAGCGGCGCGGAGATGGTGACGGTGGCGGTCCGTCGGGTGAACCTCAAGGCGGGCACCGAGGGCAACCTGTTCGACCTCCTCTCCGGGCGCTTCCAGCTGCTCCCCAACACCGCCGGCTGCTACACCGCCGACGACGCCATCCGCACCTGCCACCTGGCGCGCGAGCTGCTCGGTGAGAAGCACGGTCGCATGGTGAAGCTGGAGGTGATTGGGGACCAGAAGACGCTCTTCCCCGACGGAGCGGAGACCATTGCCGCCGCCAAGCGCCTCGTGGCCGACGGATTCGTGGTGCTCCCGTACATCACCGACGACCCGGTGCTGGCGCTGCGTTGCCAGGACGCGGGCTGCGCGGCGGTGATGCCGCTGGCGGCGCCCATTGGCAGCGGGCTGGGCATGCGCAACCCCTACAACATCCAGATCATCCTCGAGCAGGCGCGGGTCCCGGTCATCGTCGACGCGGGCGTGGGCACGGCCAGCGACGCGGCGGAGGTGATGGAGCTGGGCTGCGCGGGGGTGCTGATGAACACGGCCATTGCCGGCGCGCGCAACCCGGTCCTGATGGCGGAGGCCATGCGGGACGCGGTGCGGGCGGGACGCATGGCGTTCAAGGCCGGCCGAATTCCCAAGAAGCTCTATGCCACGGCCTCCAGTCCGCTCACCGGGCTGCTGGGCAACTGATTCCTCCCGAACACACTCCAGGCCATCCCACCATGTCCCTCATCCCAATCCTCCTCGCGTCCACCCTCACCTTCTCCGCTCAGGCTCCCGCTGAGGCCGCTCCGCCGCAGCCGCCGCCCTCCGACGTCCCGGCCGCCGTGCCCCCGCCCGCCGCGCCTCCGTCGGTGGAGCCGGCTCCCGCGCCCGCCCCGGAGGCCGCGCCGCCCGCCGCCATGCCGCCCGCCGACGAAGCGTTGGCCAACCCCAAGCACTGGCGCATGACGCGCGTGGACGTGCCGGTGCCCAGCCCCACGCCGGGCCAGCCGGCCACCCGCTCGGAAGTGCGCGTGCTGCGCGCAGACGGCACCGCGGTGAGCGTGGGCGAGGGCCTGGCCGACGTGGGCTGGCAGAAGCGCCTGGTGGACCGCGCCGGCTCCGCCGAGGACCCGCAGGCCAAGACGCAGGATCTCATTGGCCGCGTGGCCATCCTGGGCGTGGGTGCCGGCATGGTGGTCGTCGGGCTGGCCGTGGCCGGCGTGGGTGGCGTCTTCTGGGCGCTGACGCTGCAGGACCAGACGGTGCCCATTGATCAGCCCTTGGTGCAGAGCATGGCGCGCGAGGGCCTGGCCATCATGGTCGCGGGCCTGGTGGGGACGGCCATTGGCCTCTTCACGGTGGTGGCCACCGCGGCGTTGTGGGCGTGGAAGATGGTGCAGGGCCCACCCCCGCCGGATCCCGCCACGGTGCAGGCCCTGGGCGCCTCGCTCGCGTGGGATGAGAAGGAGGCCGCGGACGTGGTGGCCAAGCACAACGCCGCCGTCGACGCCGCGGGTGCCCCGCCCGCCGAGCCTGCCCCTGCCCCCGCGCCTGCCCCCGA
>JBFMGU010000185.1:0-21321 GCA_040752415.1 Myxococcota bacterium | reverse complement strand
GACGGGCGCAACCTGCGGGAGAGGGAGCCCTTCCACGCCCAGGCTGCCCAGGAACTCCAGGTGTCCGTGCAGGGCGTGCGCGGCCTCTGCCACCAGCGGTCGGGCTTCTTCGGGGAGCTTGGACATCGTCCGTGCGTTCTAGAGCGCGGGCGCGCGCGCGTCACGCCAGCGAGAAGAACTTCTTGATCTTCGCCATGAGCTGGACGGTCTGCTGCTGCACCACGGCATCCTGCGCACCCGCGCCCTCGCGCGCCTTGCCCAGCGCGGCCTGGCGCTCCGCCAGCGTGCGGCTCATGACCTCCGCCAGGTCCGGGTTGGCGTGCAGCAGCGCCTGGAACGGCGCAAAGCCCACCACCATCAGCTCCACCTCCTCCACCGCCACCACGGTGGCCGCGCGCTTCTCGCCGGTGAGCAGGCTCATCTCTCCAAAGAAGCTGCCCGCCTTGAGCCGCGCCACCTCGTTGCCCTTGACCACGATGCGCACCTCGCCGCGGAACAGGATGAACAGCTCGTCACCATCGTCACCCTCGCTGATGATGGCCTCGCCGGGAGCGTAGAGGCGGCGCCGAACGTCCTGCGCCAGGGAGTGGATCTGGTCCTCCGGGAGCACCTTGATGAAGTCGATGCCCTTGAGGTGCCGCTCCACCTTCTTGAGCTCCTCGGCGTTGAGCGTGGTGGGCAGCTCCATGGTGCTGGGCTGCATGTTCTGGTGCCGGGACGGGAAGGGGAACTCGATGCCAGCGCGCTCCAGGCCGTACCAGATGCGGTCGCGGATGGCGCCGTCCACCTCGTCACGCTTCTCGAACTCGTTGAGGTAGTAGCGCACCCAGTACTCGATGCCATTGTCCTTGAACTGGCTGGTGACGACGGAAGGCGCGGGCTGCTTGAGCACCTGCGGCACGGAAGCCAGCACGTTGTGGATGACCTCATGCACTCGACGCGGCGGGCACGCGTAGGAGGCCAGCACGAGGACGCTGCGTCGCATGAGGGGGCTGGGCTTGGAGTAGTTCACAATGGAGTTCACACCCAGCTGCCCATTGGGGACAACGATCTCCACCCGCTCCTCGGTGAGCACGCGCGTGGCGCGCCAGTTGACCTCCACCACCTGGCCAATGCGTCGGGGATCCGGGTCGAACTGGATCCAGTCACCGACGTCAAAAGGCCGCTGCACCTGGATGGCCAGACCCGCGGCAATGTTGCCCAGCGTCTGCTGCAGCGCGAGACCCAGGATGGCCGCCAGGAACGCTGACGACGTGAGCAGCGAGTCCAGCTTCACGCCGGCGCTGGACAACGTCATGGCCACCGCGGCGAAGTAGACAAAGAGCTGCAGGATGTCGCGCAGGATCCTGGACATGGCGGCGCCGCCGCGCGACCCGCCAAAGAACAGCTCGACGATGAGCAGGAACCCCAACCGCCCCAGGGCCAGCAGCATGCACAGCAGGCCCAGGATGCGCAGCGCGTCGGTGGAGTGCGCATCTCCGACGAGGAACTCGTGCCCCACCTGCAGGACCAGGTTGAACACCACGAGCACGAGCGGGGTGCGCAGGTTTTGTCGTCGTTCCGGGGGCAGGAGGAGGCGCAGCGCAACGGCGATCAGGAACGCGGTGGCGATGCCGGTGCCCCCCAGCACCCAGTTGTCCGCCTTGATGACGGCGGACAGCGCCTGCATCAGTCTGTCCATGGACGCGCCCGTTAGCACGGGAGGAAGGCACTTTGGGAGGCCGCGCCCCGTTCCTTCCCTCCGCCACCGCGTCTAGAGTGCGCGCCTTCCTTCAACGCAAGCGGAGGCAGGGTCATGGCGCAGGCAAACATCTTGGCAATCGACCAGGGAACCACCGGGACCACGGCGCTCGTCGTGGACTCCTCGCTCAAGGTGAAGGGACGCGCCACGGTGGAGTTCCGCCAGATCTTCCCCAAGCCCGGCTGGGTGGAGCACGACCCCGAGGACATCTGGCACTCCGTGGTGAAGGCGGTGGATGGCGCGCTGTCCCAGGCCGGGATCAAGCCGTCCGACGTGGCGGCGGTGGGCATCACCAACCAGCGTGAGACCACGGTGCTGTGGGACCGCAACAGCGGGAAGGCGTACCTGAACGCGCTGGTGTGGCAGGACCGTCGCACCGCCGACGACTGCGCGCTCCTCAAGACCCAGGGCCTGGAGCCCCTGTTCCGCGAGCGGACCGGCCTGGTGCTGGACCCGTACTTCTCCGGCACCAAGCTGGGTTGGATCCTCCGCGAGAACGCCAGCGCGCGCTCCGACGCGGAAACCGGCAAGGCCCTCTTCGGCACCATCGACTGCTACCTGACCTGGCGGCTCACCGGCGGTGCCAGCGGCGGCGTGCACGTCACCGACGTCAGCAACGCCTCACGCACCCTCTTGATGGACCTGCGCTCCCTGCAGTGGGAGGACGCGCTGCTCAAGCCGTTCTCCGTCCCGCGCGCATGCCTGCCCCGCATTGTGTCCAGCGCGGAGGTGTACGGAAAGACCAAGGGCCTCCCCTTCCTCCCCGACGGAATCCCGGTGTGCGGCATGGCGGGCGACCAGCAGGCCGCGCTCTTTGGCCAGGCGTGCTTTGACAGCGGCGACGCGAAGATCACCTTTGGCACCGGCGCGTTCATGCTCATGAACACCGGCAGCCGCATCGTCCACAGCAAGAACGGCCTGGTGACGACGGTGGCATGGCAGCTCAACGGAAAGACCTCCTACGCGCTGGAAGGGAGCGCGTTCATTGCCGGCGCCGCCGTGCAGTGGGTGCGCGACGGGCTGAAGCTGATCAAGAGCGCCGCCGAGATTGAAGCGCTGGCGCACAGCGTGCCCACCAGTGGCGACGTGGTGTTCGTCCCGGCGCTGGCGGGTCTGGGTGCGCCGTACTGGCGGCCGGAGGCGCGCGGGATCCTGGCCGGGCTCACCCGGGACAGCGGGCCCGCACACATTGCGCGCGCGGTGCTGGAGGGGATTGCGCTGCAGAACGCGGACATCCTGCTGGCCATGAACCGCGACGCCGAGGGCGTGGCGACGTTGAAGTCGATCAAGGTCGACGGAGGCGCGAGCGCCAACAACCTGCTGATGCAGCTCCAGGCCGACCTGCTGAAGGTGCCGTGCGTGCGGCCGCGCGTCATCGAGACCACGGGCTTTGGCGCGGCGTGCCTGGCGGGCCTGGGCGCCAAGATCTTCACCGACGTGGCGGACGTGACCAGGGCCTGGCAGCAGGAGCGCGCGTTCACGCCCACGATGGCGGATGAGCCGCGGGAAGCGCTCCTGGCCAAGTGGAAAAACGCCGTGGCCCGGGCGTAAAGAAGCCCCTCCAACCTCCAGCCTCGGCGCAGTTCCATGGTCAGCACCCCCTCCAAGCACACCCGCCCTGCCGCGCCGCGCGCTCGTCGGGAGGTTCGTTCCGCGCCCCGCAAGACCGACGCGCAGCTGCTGGCCCACGGCATCAGCGTGGTGCAGGCGGAGGCGCGGGCCATTGGGCTCCTGGAAGAGCGGATGAACGCCGCATTCGTGAAGACGGTGCGGCTCATCATGCGTTGCCAGGGGCACGTGGTGGTGACGGGGATGGGGAAGCCGGGATTCGTGGCGCAGAAGATCAGTGCCACGTTGGCGTCCACCGGCGTGCCCAGCCTGTACCTGCATCCCGCCGAGGCGCTGCATGGTGACCTGGGACGCGTGGGACGTCGGGACGTGGCGCTGGTGCTCTCCAACAGCGGTCGCACCGAGGAGATTGTGCGGCTGCTGGGGCCCATGAAGGCGCTGGGCGTCACCGTGGTGGCCATCACCGGCGACGTGAAGAGCCCGCTGGCCCGTCACGCCGACGTGGTGCTGGACATTGGCCCGGTGGTGGAGGCGTGTCCGCTGGGACTGGCCCCCACGGCGAGCTCCACGGCCATGCTCGTGCTCGGCGACGCGCTGGCCATGACGGTGAGCGACGCGCGGCAGTTCTCGAAGGAGGACTTTGCGCGGTACCACCCGGCGGGGAAGCTGGGTCGGCAGCTCATGAAGGTCTCCGAGGTGATGCGCCAGGACCAGGAGAACCCGCGCGTGACGGTGCATGCGTCGCTGCGCGAGGCGGTGGAGGTCATGACGCGGACGCCGGGGCGGCCGGGGGCCACCCACGTGGTCGACGACGCGGGGCGGCTGGTGGGGCTGCTCACCGACGGGGACCTGCGGAGGTTCCTGCTCGAGTCACAAGGTACGCCGGACATGCGCGTGAAGGTGGAGGAGCTCATGGCGCGGCATCCCAAGACGGTGCGGCCCGAGCAGCTGGTGGAGGAGGCGCTGCGCGTGTTGACGGAGAACCAGGTTGACCAGGTGCCGGTTGTCGACGGAGAGCACAGGCCGGTGGGGCTCCTGGACGTCCAGGACCTGCTGGCGGTGAGGCGCGTGTGAGCGTGATCGACATTTCCCCCGACGTGGCCCAGGCCCTTCGTGAACGTCGTGGCGTGGTGGCGCTGGAGAGCACCCTGTTGGCGCACGGCATGCCCGCGCCCAGGCGGATGGAGGTGGCCCGGCGCATCAACGACACCGTGCGCGCCGAGGGCGCGGTTCCCGCCGTGATTGCGGTGATGGACGGCAAGGTGCGCGTGGGTCTCGACGACAAGGGCATTGAGCGCCTGTGCACCACCGGCGGCGTGGCCAAGTGCGGGGAGCGTGACCTGGCGGTGGCCCTCTCGCGCGGCGGCGTGCATGCCACCACGGTGAGCTCCACGATGTGGGCCGCGGCGCAGGCGGGCATCCACGTTTTTGCCACCGGCGGCATTGGCGGCGTGCACCGCGGCGCGGAGGATGATTTCGACGAGAGCCAGGACCTCCACGCGCTCTCCCGGCACCCGGTGGCGGTGATCAGCGCGGGCGCCAAGGCCATCCTGGATCTGCCCAAGACGCTGGAGCGGTTGGAGACGCTGGGCGTACTGGTGCTGGGGTTCCGCTGCGTGGAGTTCCCGGGTTTCTACACCCGCACCACGGGGCTGGCGTTGGAGCACCGCGTGGAGAGCGCGGCGGAGCTGGCGGGGATCCTGGCGGCGCGGTTCTTCTGGCTGAAGCAGGGTGGCGCGCTGGTGTGCCTGCCGGTGCCGGAGTCGGACGCCATGGATCCCGACGTGGTGGACCTGGCGGTGCAGGAAGCGCTGATGGATGCGCGCAACAACGGCGTGAAGGGGAAAGCGTTGACGCCGCACCTGCTGGCCGCCATGGAGCGCATCACGGTGGGCAAGAGCGTGGCGACCAACATCTCACTGGCCACCAACAACGCGCGGCTGGGAGCCCAGTTGGCGCAAGAGCTGGCTGCCCGAGCACCATGACGTCGTTGATCCTGGCCTCCGGAAGCCCGGTGCGAAGGAAGCTGCTGGCGGCGGCGGGGTACGCGTTCCGCGTGGTGCGCCCCCAGGTGGATGAGGTCCTCCCCGACGACGGCGACGCGGTGGAGGTGGCCGCGGCACTGGCGCTGGAGAAGGCGCGCAGCGTTCTGACGGGCGAGCCCGACGCCACGGTGATTGGGGCGGACCAGGTGCTGCTGCTCCCCAATGGCGCGCTGGCGGGGAAGACCGACACGCGCGAGGAGGCGAGGGCGCGCATCATCGAGCTGAGCGGGAGGACGCACCGGCTCATCAGCGTGGCCGCCGTGGTCACCGCCACGACGGAGGAGCTGGTGGCGGACGTGGCGGAGATCAGGTTCCGCGCGTTGGGTGGAGCGGAGGTGGAGAGGTACCTGGACCTGGGGGAGTGGCGGGGGACGGCGGGGAGCTACCTCGTGGAGTCGAGGGGGATTCACCTGATGGAGCACGTGGTGGGAGACCACTTCACCGTGCTGGGGCTGCCCCTCTTGCCGGTGGTGGGGGTGCTGCGGGGACTGGGAATCTCGCCGCTGAATGGGGCGCGGGTGGAGTAGGCGGCTGGTTGTCGACGGTCGTGACGTCGAACGCCCTCCCAACGCCTTTGGGGCATCGCCGCGTTGGGCTCAGCGACGTGCGACGACCTTGGTTGGTGCAACTGCACGGATGCGAGCTATTGCGTCGGTCACTCGAAGCCTGCGTCCTCGACGAACGCGGTGTCCCCGTAGTGCGCCTCCAGGAAGCCCACCACGTTCAGCGTGGCCGGCGCCTCGCTGCCCAGCGTGAGGCTCATGGAACAGCGGAAGTCCACGGCGTCCTCCGTCACGTTGAGGATCTCCATGGTCATGTCGCCCGTCGTCGTGGGGAAGTCGGAGCGGTAGGTGCGCCCCTGGTATTCCGCCGTCACCAGCACGTCTCCGCTGGTCAGCCCGCCGGAGAGCGGGAAGCGGACCTGCTGCCCCTCCTCCACGTGCTCGGAATTGATGCGCACCTTCAGCTGCAGGCGCGGGTCACCCTGCGTGAAGGAAGCCTCGAACACACCGCCCGCCGGCGGCGTCATGGCGATTTCGTTGATGTTGGCGTCGTAGTCGTACTTCTGCGCTTCACCGCCGTTGGGAGTCACGGTGAGGCTGGCATCCTGACGCTGCGCGGTCCCGCCCCCGCCCCCAACCGGCGTACACCGGGCCAGCGCCAGGCCCAGACACAACGACAACAACGCCACAGCCACGGAGATGCGGGTGCGCACCGGGTGCCTCCTGGCCATTGGGTGCCTCCCCACACCCCGGGCGTTCACGCGGCAGTACCCCGCGCCCGGCCCGTCCGGCTCAGACCGGTGTGGTAGTTCTTGATGCGCCCAATCTGCTGGATGCGCCGCTCCGCCAGCGTGTTGGCCGCCTGCACCGTCGTCACCTTCTCGCGCTCGGCGATCTCAAACACGCGGTTGAGGATGTCGTAGATGCCCGCCGCCTGCTGCACGGCGCGCTCACGGTTGTAGCCCTCCAGCTCATTGGCCACGTTGATGAGACCACCCGCGTTGATGACGTAGTCCGGCGCGTACAGGATCTTGCGCTGCTCCAGCGCCTTGGCGTGCCGCTCCTCGTCCTTGAGCTGGTTGTTGGCGCAGCCCGCCACGATCTTGCACTTGAGCTTGCCAATGGTGTCGTCGTTGACGACGCCGCCCAGGGCGCACGGGGCGAAGATGTCGCAGGGGACCGCGTAGATGTCCTCCACGCCCACCACCTTCACGTTGAAGTCCTCGCTCACGCGCTTGAGGTTGTCGGCGTCCACGTCGCTGACGATGATCTTGGTGCCCTCCCGGTGGAGGTGCTGGCAGAGGTGATAGCCCACGTGACCCACGCCCTGCACCGCCACGGTCAGCCCTTCCAGGCTCTCCTTGCCCAGGACCCGCTTCACGCAGGCCTTCATGCCCTCATAGGTGCCCAGCGCGGTGACGGGAGAAGGGTCCCCGCTTCCGCCGAGCGCACGGCTGATGCCGGTCACGAAGTCGGTCTCCATGCGGACCTGCTCCATGTCCGTCACGGAGGTGCCCACGTCCTCGGCGGTGATGTACCGGCCACCCAGCCCCTGAACGAAGCGGCCGAAGGAGCGGAACAGCGCTTCGCTCTTGTCCTTCTTCGGGTCGCCGATGATGACGGCCTTGCCGCCGCCCAGGTTCAGTCCCGCCGCGGCGCTCTTGTACGTCATGCCGCGGGCCAGACGGAGCACGTCCTCCAGCGCGTCCTCCTCGCTGGCAAACGACCACATGCGCGTGCCGCCAAGCGCCGGGCCCAGCGTGGTGTTGTGGATGGCGATGATGGCCTTCAGACCGGCAATCTCGTCGTAGCAGAAGACCACCTGCTCATGATCCTTGGTGGCAAGTCGCTCGAAAATACCCATGGCATCCAACCTCACGCGCAACCGCCCATCCGGCGGTGGGGACGAGGGCGCACCCTAGCGGTGGCGGTGGTTGCCCTCAAGCGCGCGCTTGGCGTGCCGGCGGGAACGTGTCATGGCTTGCCCCACGCAATCCCTGGCTCCGACGGGAGCGTGCGCCTGGAGGCGATGTGACCGAGTCAAACGGCCCCGCCAAGACGCTCCTCGTGGTGGATGATGACCGTGGCATCCGGGAGGCACTGGAAGCCGTGCTCTTTGACGCGGGATACCGCGTGGCCTGCGTTGCCGACGGCGTGGAGGCGCTGGAGTGGCTGCGCTCCCACCCGTCGCCCTCGCTCATCCTGTTGGACCTGATGATGCCGCGCATGGACGGCTGGCAGTTCCGGGCCATCCAGCGCGCGGACCCGGCCCTGTCCGGGATTCCGGTGGTGGTGATCACCGCGGGAGACTTTCCGCGTCGGCGCGTGGAACCCATGGGGGTCGCCCGGTATCTGACCAAGCCGTTGGATATCGAGGTGCTGCTGCAGACCATCCAGGAGCTGGTTTGAGCAGCCCGCAGGGAAGGTCATGACCAAGGACGGCAACAACGGCGTCAAGCACGAGCATCCGCCGCTCGAGGAGGCGTTCTTCGAGACCGCGCCGGAGACCGACCAGGGCGCGTTGGTGGGGGCGCCGCAGGCGGTGTGGCGCGCGGTGCGGCGGGCCATTCCGGTGGTCCTCGTCGTGCTGGCCGTGCTTGCGGTGGCGCTGGTCCTGTACGCCGGTCCGGTTCCCGCCACGCACGCGGACACGCCCGTGCTGGTGGACGCGGCCCGCGCGCGCGGCGCCGAGCTGGGGCGTGACCTGGGGATTCCCTCGCCGGGTCCGCTGTACGCGGCGGTGGGCACCTATCCGGTCACCCCCGACCCACCCAACTACGTACGCCTGGCGGGCTACGGACCCGCGGTGCGCAAGAGCCTGGGTCTCGACGGAGAAGTCACCAGCTTTGCGTGGCTGATGCGCGCGGGCGCGGGCCCCACGTGCGCCATCATGGGCGCGGACCTGTTGTTGGTGACGCCGGACCTCGCCGAGAGCGTGGCCACCGAGGTCAACGCGCTGGCGCGCATTCCGCGGGAGCACATCCTCTTCACGGCGAGTCACTCGCACTCGTCGCTGGGCGGGTACGGCCGCACGCCCGCGGAGGGATGGCTGCTGGGCGCGGCGGAAACCGTGCTGGAGTTCCTCTCCATGCGCTGGGCTCCCACGGCGTGGGGCGCCTCCCGGGAGCTTCGTCCCGCCGTCATCCGCGCCGGGCAGCCGCAAGCGCCGTCCCTCATCTACAACCGCCTGGACAAACAGGGCACGGAGGACGCCACGCTGGACGTGCTGCAGCTCGACGTCAACGGCAATGAGCCCGCGCTGCTGGTGTTCTACGGTGCGCATCCCACGTCGGAGTCGCGACGGGATTGGCTGAGCCCGGACTACCCGGGATTCCTGCGCAAGACCGTCAGTGAGCACGTGGGCGCGTTCGTCTCGTTTGGCGCCGGTCCCATGGGGAGCATGGGCGTGCACAGCCCCACGGGGGAGCGCACCCCCGGTGTCGTCGGGAAATTGCTGGCCACGCCGGTGATGGGCGCGTTCCGGCCGCGTTCGATCAACGAGCCGGTGTCGCCCTCAGAGGCGCGGGTGGCGTGTGGCCGGGCGGAGCTGCCCTTGCCGCCGTTGCGCGTGCCTGTCGTCGGGAGCTGGGCGCTCACCGAACGCGCCAGCGAGCTGCTGCTCACGCCGCCGCCGGCCTTCCACGTCAGCGCGCTCGTCGTGGGGCCGGCCCTGGTGGTGTCCGTTCCGGGAGAGCTGAGCGGAGAGGTCACGCTGCCGCTGCGCGAGCGGGCGCGGAAGAAGGGGTATTCCCTCGTCGTGGCGTCGTTCTCGGGTGAGTACGCGGGATATCTCCTCCCCGCAGAGCGGTACGGCAAGGGTGTGGAAGGGCCGCTGCAGCTGGCGGGCGTGGGGGCCGCCGCGCCGACGGTGGCGTTCATTGAGGGATTGGTGGATGCGTTGCCCCAGGGGCCGGTGCCGGCGGATGCGCCCGTCGAGAAGGTGTGGCCGCAGTAGGGTCAGCGCTTGCCGACCAATCGCTCCCGGATGGCCGCCAACTCCGCCGCAACGAGCTTGTCCTTGGGACGTGCGACGGCCTCCTTGACGGCGATGAGGTGGTCCAGCGACATGATTCGACACTGGTGGCCGAACACATCACGAACCTCAGCGGCGCTCGTCTCGAAGCACCCACACACCCTAACAGACCAGCGTGCCGAGGTTCATCCTCGCCGCGACGCGCACGGATGGTCACTCAAAACCGCAGCGCTTCAATACCCACCGGTGCGTCCCGGCCGCGACGCTGACCAGCATTCTGTCCAGGATCCCGAATGCCGCCGACTTGCACCCGACTCTCCCCCGGCGCGTCCGCTCACCCCCAACCGCATGCAAGACCCCACCAGCAACGGAAGGGACGGCGCCAAGGGGGCCGCCACCAGGCGGGGGCTGGCATTTCCCGCCGCCGTGCCTATGTTCACCCGCCTGCGTCCCCCCGAGGAATCCCATGTCCCAACAACTTCCGGTGTTCACGCCCAAGGAAATCGTCAGTGAGCTTGACCGCTACATCGTCGGTCAGAAGGCCGCCAAGCGCGCGGTGGCGGTGGCGCTGCGCAACCGGTGGCGTCGTCAGCAGGTCCCCGAGGAGCTCCGCGACGAGATCATGCCCAAGAACATCATCCTCATCGGGCCCACCGGGGTGGGGAAGACGGAGATTGCGCGGCGCATGGCCAAGCTGGCGCAGGCGCCCTTCGTGAAGGTGGAGGCCAGCAAGTTCACGGAGGTGGGCTACGTGGGCCGTGACGTCGACAGCATGGTCCGCGACCTGGTGGAAGCCTCGGTCAAGCTGGTCAAGGAGGAAGCCCTGGCCTCCGTCAAGGTGAAGGCCGAGGAGCGCGCCGAGGAGCGCGTGCTGGACCTGCTGTTGCCCAGCCGCGGTCGGGAGGGGGAGCAACCCAGTGAGGACCACCAGCGCACGCGCGAGAAGCTGCGCGGACTCCTGCGCTCCGGCGGGCTCAACGACCGGAACGTGGAGCTGGACGTGCAGACGCAGGGCGTGATGCCGCAGATGCAGATGTTCGGCGCGCAGGGCATGGAGGAGATGGTCATGAACCTGCAAGAGATGCTCGGGAACACCGGGCTGCTCGGCGGGAAGAAGACCAAGCGTCGACGGGTGACGGTGCCGGAGGCGTTGGACCTGCTCACCAAGGAGGAGGCGCAGAAGCTGCTCGACCAGGACCAGGTCCAGCGCGACGCCATCCAGCGCGCCGAGGAGAACGGCATCATCTTCATCGACGAGATCGACAAGATTGCCGGGCGGGAAAAGGCCTCCGCCGGCCCGGACGTGAGCCGGGAAGGCGTGCAGCGCGACCTGCTGCCCGTCGTCGAGGGCTCGTCGGTGACCACCAAGTACGGCGTGGTGCGCACCGACCACGTGCTGTTCATTGCCGCCGGCGCCTTCCACGTGGCCAAGGTGGGCGACCTCATCCCGGAGCTGCAGGGCCGCTTCCCCATCCGCGTGGAGATGGACAACCTCACGGAGCAGGACTTCGTCCACATCCTCACCGAGCCGAAGAACAGCCTGGTCAAGCAGTACACCGCGCTCATGGCCGCGGAGGGCGTGGACCTGCGGTTCGAGCAGGACGGCATCCGCGAGATTGCACGCGTGGCGGCGCAGGTGAACAGCCGGCAGCAGAACATTGGCGCGCGGCGACTCCACACCGTCATGGAGAAGCTGTTGGAGGAGCTGAGCTTCAACGCGCCGGACCGTCGGGGCGCGGTGATTGTGGTCAACGCCGACCTGGTGCGCGAGCGTCTGGACCCGCTGCTCAAGAGCGAGGACCTGAGCAAGTACGTGTTGTGACTCCGGGCCTGGTGCCCCGCCGGGCGCGCTCTGCTACAAGCCGCCGGCCATGAGCACCCTGGCATCCACCGCGGACATCCTGGCCCGCGCCAAGAAGCACCTCCTCCATTGCTACAACCCGCAGCCCGTCGTGCTTGAGCGCGGCGAGGGCTCGGTGGTCTGGGACGTCGACGGGAAGCGCTACATCGACCTGATTGGCGGCCTGGCGGTCACCGGCCTGGGCCACAGCCACCCGCACGTGGTGGAGGCCATCCGCAAGCAGGCGGGCAAGATGCTGCATGCGTCCAACATGTACGCGTCCGTCCCGCTCGTCGACCTCGCCGAGAAGCTGTGCTCCGTCTCGTTCGCGGAGCGCGTGTTCTTCTGCAACAGCGGCGCGGAGGCCAATGAGGCCGCGCTGAAGTGCGCACGCCGGTATTTCCACCTCAAGGGTGAGGGCCGCTTCGAGATCGTCTCCGCGCTGCACAGCTTCCACGGCCGCACCATGGCGACGATCACCGCCACCGGACAGGAGAAGTACCGCGCGGGATTCGAGCCGCTGGTGCCCGGCTTCAAATACGTGCAGTACGGCGACATCGACGCGCTGAGCCGCATGGTGGGCCCGCGCACCGCGGCCGTTCTCCTCGAGCCGGTGCAGGGTGAGGGCGGAATGATCGTGCCGCCGCCGGGCTACCTCAAGGCGGTACGTCAGCTCTGCAGTGAGACGGGCTGCCTGCTGATCCTCGACGAGATCCAGAGTGGCATGGGTCGCACGGGGACCATGTTCGCGTACCAGCAGGAGGACATGGTTCCGGACATCATGACGGTGGCCAAGGGCATTGGTAACGGCGTGCCCCTGGGCGCCATGTTGACGACGAGCGAGCTGTCCTCCGCGCTGGGGCCGGGCATGCACGCGTCGACGTTTGGCGGCAACCTGCTGACCTGCGCGGCGGGCGTGGCGGTCATGGAAGTGCTGATGGAACCGGGCTTCCTGGAGGGCGTGCAGAAGCGGGCGGCCACGCTGCGCAAGCACCTGGAGGCGCTCTCGGCCAAGCACCCGGAGTTCATGGGTGAGGTGCGTGGTCGCGGCATGTGGCTGGGCTGCGAGCTGAAGCGCGACGGAACCAAGCTGGTCAACAACGCGCGCGAGCACGGCGTGCTGGTGAACATCATCCACGGTCACGTCCTGCGCCTGGCCCCGCCGCTCAACATCCCTGACGAGCTCATGGTCGAGGCGTTCAACAACCTGGACGTGGCGGTGACGGAATTCGAGAAGGAGAGCGCGGCTGCTCCGGCGGCGGCGGGTTGACCCATGGCGCCAAACCACTTCCTCACCCTGCTGGACTGGTCTCCTGACGACGTGCTGCAGCTGCTCGACCGCGCGCGCCGGCTCAAGGCGTGGCGCAGGGCGCGGGTGCGTCGGGGCACGTTGGCGGGCAGGACGGTTGCGCTGATCTTCGAGAAGGCCTCCACGCGCACACGCGTCTCGTTCGAGGCCGGCGTGGCGAACCTGGGCGGCGCCACCGTGGTGCTGCAGTCACGGGATACGCAGCTGGGGCGGGGTGAGCCAGCCAAGGACGCGGCGCGCGTGCTGGGCCGCTACGTCGACGCCATTGTGATGCGCACGTACGCTCAGGCCACGCTGGAGGAGATGGCGCAGCACGCCGGTGTCCCCGTCATCAACGGGCTCACCGACCTGGATCATCCGTGCCAGGTGCTGGCGGACCTGCTGACGGTGGCGGAGCGGAGGCCCAACTGGAGAGAGCTGCGCTGGGCCTACGTTGGCGACGGAAACAACATGGCCAACGGCCTGATTGCAGCGGCGGGCGTGATGGGATTCGAGCTGGCCATTGGTTGCCCGGAGGGATTCGATCCCAACGCGGACTACCTGGCACGTGCGCGTGCGATGCAGGGCCGCGTGCGCGTGGTGCGCGACCCGAAGGACGCCGCCAGGGATGCCGACGTGCTCATCACCGACGTGTGGACGAGCATGGGGCAGGAGGGTGAGGAGGCGGTGCGCAAGGAGAAGTTCGCGCCGTACCAGCTCAACCGGCAGCTCCTGTCGCTCGCGCACTCCGACGCGCTGGTGATGCACTGCCTGCCCGCGCACCGCGGCGAGGAGATCACCGAGGACGTGCTGGAGTCACCGCAGTCCGTGGTCTTCGACGAGGCGGAGAACCGGATGCCGGTGCAGCAGGCGGTCTTGGAGACGCTGTTGGGCGTGCCGGAGTGAAGACGGGGCGCCGGGCGGCGTGCCCGCACCCGAGGGGCTCCCGGACTCTGTGACATGGATGTCTGCGGCTGATAAGATGGCGTCATGGCCGCGTCCGACAACAATCGCGCCGACCAACTCGCCCGCGAAATCAGGGCCCTCACCGGCGAGAGCCTGACGGACGTCGTCGTTCACGCTCTTGAAGAGCGGCTGAACTCGCTCAGGCGGGAGCGTGGACTCGTCAACGAGTTGGAGGCCGCGCTGGCGCTTGTGAAACAGTTTGACACCCTTCCCGTGCGGGACACACGCCCTGCTGACGAAATCCTTGGCTACGACAAGCAAGGCGTTCCCAAGTGAACATCGTCGTCGACACCTCCGCGTTCCTGGCGATCATGCAGAACGAGCCGGAGCGGTACCGGGCATTGACGGCTATCACCCAGGCTGGCCGTCGTCTGACGAGCGTTGCCACGGTGTTTGAGGCGCACATCGTCCTGGAATGCCGGTATGGCCGACAGGGCGTCGCGCTCTATGACCAGTTCCTGCACCAGCATGACATCAGGACGGTCCCGTTCCAGGAGGTTCATCTTCGCGCCGCAGGCGAGGGCTTTCGCCGATTCGGGAAGGGCCTGGGCCAACCCGGACTGTCCCGTCTCAACATGGGCGACTGTTTCTCCTACGCGCTCGCGAAGGTGTCGGGCTACACGCTGGTATTCAAAGGCGACGACTTCGGCGTGACTGACCTGAACCTGTTGCGTCTCGACGTGCCATGAACGAGCCGCCACTGCTTCGTCACTCAGGCGCACCCGTGCGACCACGTGGCTCCGCCTCCCAGTAGATCTCCACCGCGTACCCGTCGGGGTCTCGACAGCTGAACGTGTAGTAGTTCCCGTAGTCCTTCGGGCCGTGGCTCAGCGCCACGCCGGACCGACGCACCTCCTCCAGCCAGGCGTCCACCTCCGCGCGAGAGTCCACGCGGAAGCCCATGTGGAACTTCTCGTCGACACGCGGGATTCCGCCGGTGAGCGCCAGGTCCGTGTCCCCGCACCTCAGGAACACGAAGTCTCCCTCGCGCCACAGGCGCTCCATGCCGAAGAGATCCTCGTAGAACGCCGAGGAACGCTCCACGTTGGAGACGATGATGTTCAGGTGATTCAACGCACGCATCTTCATCTGCACCCCTCCTTCACTCCGAGCCGACGGAAAAAACCGAGCCCTTCACGCTCTTCCTGGCCTTCTGGCCCACGCGCAACATCCAGGCGATCTCGTCGGGCGTCATCGGGCCGCGGTCGAGCGCGGTGAGCGCCTCGTCGAGCTGCTCGCCGTTGCGCGGGCCCATGAGGCACAGGTCCACGTGGGGATTGCTCAGCACAAAGCGGTAGCAGTCCGACCCGCGCGGGACGCGTTCCGGGTGGATGAGGTCCTCGCGCAGCAACGTCCCCCAGCGCGTTGCGGTGTACGCCACCACGCCCGGCTTGTTGGCCGGCAAATACGGGAACACGTCCTGCTCCGCGCCCGGGTGGCCCGCGTTGTAACGGACCATCAGCGCGCCCATGCGCGGGTCCGCGGCGTGGATGCGGAAGGTGGGACGGTGATGGCAGCTCACCATGATGTGACGCGCGCGGCCTTTGTCGACGAGGGACTGCGCCGCGTCCATGATGCGCTCCGGCACCGGCCGATCCCACCACCCCAGCAGCAGGAGGTCCGCGTAGTCCATGCGCAGCCGCTTGAGCGCCAGCTCCAGGGAGGGACCCATCAGCCAGCCCACCCGCGAATAGGACTGGATGACAACGACGATCTTCTCGCGCCCCCGCCGCGCGATGTTCCGCAGTCCTTCGCCGAACCTCGGCGTCCGCAGGCTGCCCCAGTAGAAGTAGTTCACGCCGCGGTCGAACGCGCGCTCCACGTCGGTGGCGCCAATGCCGTAGCTGGACGCCACGCCGAGCGGAGTGACCTGCAACCCGGTCCGGCCCAGCGTCACCTTCCCCCAGGAACACCCCATGTCCTCGACGCTACCCGCCGCGGCGGCAACCCGGCCAGCGTTGGAGCGGCGACCGGAAGGACTGGCATTCGCTGGTCGCACCGGGCATGGTTCCGCGCATGAAACTGCATCGTTCCCTTACTGCGGCCCTGTTCTCCTCCTCGTTCCTCCTTGCGTGCACCGCCGGCAGCACCGGCACCACCGAGGAAACCACCAGCAGCTCCGGCTCCTCCACCAGCACATCGACGGCCAGCTCTTCCAGCGGCACGTCGTCGTCATCGTCGTCCAGCTCCGGGGTCTCCGGCAGTGGCACGTCGAGCAGCAGCAGTGGGGACGTTTCCGGCACGTCGTCCGGTTCGGTGAGCAGCTCGTCGGCGTCGTCATCCACGTCGTCGACCAGCTCCTCGGGCACGGCCAGCTCCAGCGGGGAGGCTTCTTCGGGTACGTCGTCCAGCGGCAACGTCAGTGGGACCAGCACCAGCTCGAGCGCTTCCTCGTCGTCCAGTGGTGAGGTGTCGTCCAGCACGGGCGGGTCAACGTCGTCGTCGTCAGGGAGCGGCACGTCTTCCAGCTCGGGCGCGTCGTCGTCGAGCGGTTCCTCCTCCTCGGCGTCCTCCTCTTCCTCATCGTCGTCGTCGTCGTCGTCGTCGTCATCCTCGTCGTCCTCCTCCTCGAGCGGTGGCGGGAACGACGCGGACCTGGACGGCGTCGACGACGCTACCGACAATTGCCTGGGGGTCTTCAACCCGTTGCAGCTCGACCAGGACGCCGACGGAAAGGGCGACGAGTGTGACGCCTGCCCGTATTACAATCCCGGTGATCAGGCGCCGTGTCCGGTGACCATCTACGAGATCAAGAACGGCACCATTCCTGTCGATGAACGCGTCTTGGTGACCGATGCGTTGGTGACCGCGACGAGCACGGACTTCTTTTTCCTTCAGGTGAAGGAGACGGATCTCGATTACGCGGGCCCGGACTATTCGGGGATCTACGTCTACGCCGTTGACCACGGGCACCAGGTTGGCTCCCGGGTCACCGTGGATGGGAGCGTGAACGACTACTTTGGCCAGACGCAGATTGACCAAGTCGTCAGCGTGACCCAGACCGCCTCGAACGAGGCCCCGCCGGTCCCGATCAACGTGTCCCCCGCGGAGGTCGGGACGGGGGGCTTGCGGGCAACTCCGCTGGAAGGAGTGCTCGTCACCATGTCTGACGTCAGCGTCACGGATATCGCGCCGCCTGCGGGGCCGGGCGAAAACACCCCGACGGGTGACTTCGTCGTGGACGGGGTCCTCCGCGTTGGTCACCTCATCTACAACGTCACGCCGTTCCCCGTCGTGAATGATGAGTATCTCTCGCTCACCGGCATCATGGCGTACCGCAACGGCAATTCGAAGCTGGAGCCGCGCAACGCCGCGGACATGGTGGAGGCTGTGCGCCTGGAGAGCTTCACGCCTGCTTCCTCGTTCGTCGACGAGGGAACGCTGGGCGTGGCGACCTATCCGCAACCGCTCACCGTGACGCTGAACCAGGCGGTGGCCACCAACACGTTTGTCTCCGTCACCAGCAGCAATCCCAACAGTCTCACCGTGGTGGGCGGCGGCGTCACGGTGTCGGCCGGTTCACAGTCCGCGCAGGTGTTGGTGAACGCGATCTCGCAATCTGCGTCGGTGGCGCTCACCGCCACGTATGACAACGCCTCGCTGCAGGCGGAAGTGCGCGTGCTGGGCGCCACGGAGCAGCCGAGCTTGGTCTCACTGGAGCCGGGTGCGGCCACGATCTCGCCGGGGCAAGACCAGGAGTTCACCGTGATGCTGGATATTCCTGCGCCGGTGGGAGGCACAGTGGTGGACCTCTCGGTGACGCCGTCGGGCGCGGGAACGGTGCCCGCCACGGTGACGGTGCCACACCAGCAACTGTCCGCCGGCTTCATCTACACGGCACCCGGCTCTGACACCGACGCCACGGTCATGGCAACCCTCAACGCCAACAGTCTCTCCGCCAACGTCACGGTGCGCGTCGGCGCGGTGAACCACCTTGTGATCAACGAGGTGGACTACGACATGGTGGGCAATGCCGAGGACATGGAGTTCGTGGAGATCTACAACGGCACCGCGTCTCCGGTTGCCCTGAGCGGCTACCAGCTCAACCTGGTGAATGGTAACGGCAACGCTGTGTACCTGACCGTGGACCTGGGAACGGCGGGGACCCTGAATCCTGGCCAGTACCTCGTCGTGGGCAGTGGGACCGTGGTGGTGGATCCGAACGCGTTGGTCATCACCTTCCCCGGCGCGTCCAACCAGGTCCAGAACGGCCCGCCCGACGGACTTGCGCTCGTTGACACCAACACCAACACGCTGGTGGATGCGCTCAGCTACGAAGGTGCGATGACCTCCGCGACGGTTCCGCCGCTGGGAACGGTCTCCCTGGTGGAAGGCACCGCGCTGAACGGCTCGGTGGCCGACAGCAACAGCGTGGAGATGTCCCTCTGCCGCGACGGCACCGGCACGGACAGCGACAACGCCGACGCGGACTGGGCTTCCTGCGCCACGCCCACGCCCGGCACCGCCAACCCCCGCTGACCTCTCGGGCTACTGCCCGCCCTCCCTTCGCGCGGCGGCCACCGGGTCCACGAAGCGCCCTCCCACCCGAATCCCGAAGTGCAGATGCGGCCCGGTGACGCGCCCGCTGGCACCCGTCTTCGCGTACACCGCGCGGTCCTCGACGGACGCACCCGCTTTCAGCATGGCTTCTGAGAGGTGACACGCCACGGAGTGCACCGCGTGCCCGTGGTCCAGCACCACGTACAGGCCGGATACCGAGTCATTCCCGACGTGGAGCACTTTCGCGGTCGCGGGCGCCTTCAGCGGCGTGCCGCTCGGCGTGGCCAGGTCGACGCCGTCATGCATCTTCTTCACCTTGAGCACCGGGTGCGTGCGCTCGCCGTACGGGCTCGTGATCGCCACGTTGGTTCCCACCGGCCAACGCAGGCTCCACAACGTGGCCAGGCCCAGCACGCGCTCCACCTCGTCCATGCGTTTCTGGTCCGCGCGCTGGAGGAACGGCGCGTGTGACGTGGTCAGCTCCGGGTGCGCAATCCCCGCCGCCGTGGCCGCGTCCACCGCGCGCTTTACGCGGCTCCCGTCGTCGTCGCGCAGCACGGCGATCTCCACGGCCAGCTCATCACCGTGGCTCTTGCGCGCGGCCTTGTAGCGGCTCACGCACCAGGGACCGTTGCCCGACGCCATGGGCAGACACTCCACCCACTTCTTGCCCTCCGCGTGCTCCAGCGCCGCTTCGTACGGTGATCTCCCGTCGGGCGGGCCCGCCAGTCCCTCCAGCGTTACGGTCTCCCACGCGCTCCCCTGTGCGTCGCCACGGAGGGAAGCGCGGTAGGCGCCCAGCTCACGCGGGGAGAGGATGGCTTTCGCAACACGCCACGGATCACCACCGCGCAGGATCGTGTTCGTCGCCGCCGCACCGCTGGCGCCCAGGCGCGACTTCTCCGGCAACGCGTTGCACAGGATCAGCGCCGCCATGAGCGCTCCCACGCCACTCCACGGCGTCATCTTGCGCGGAGGACGGGACCGGCTCACCACAGCGCCACCAGTCCCGCTCCGACGAGCAGCGGTGCCGTGAAGAGACATAGGACCCGACGCCAACGCGGTGCCGCCGCCGAGTGCGAGACGGAGGCGCCCAGCATGGGGAACAACGCGTAGGTGGCGCCGAAGAACAACGTCGTGAGCGCGGCGAGTGTGCCGCCGGGGAACAGCCAGCTCCGAGACAGATCGAGGTCACTGCTGGAGATGAACGCCATGGCGCCGGCGCGGGAATCCTGCACGGCACTCAAGAGCCCGACGAGGAGGAGCACCATCAGGATGGACCGCTCGACGCGAACCCAGCGCGGAAGGCTGCGCATCCAGTACTGCAGGCTGGCAAGCTCGCCCCGCACCCGTCGGAGATTGGGCCATTCCCAGGGCTCCACGCGCCATGAGAGCGGGAGGAACGCCAGCACCACCATGCCTTCCACCAGCAGTCCCAGCGCGTGCACCGCGATGAGCTTCTCGGGAATGTCGACGAGACCAATGGCCCGCTCGGCAACCGCGTCGGTGGCTTGCGTGGACCAGCCGCGCAGGTCGGCCCACACGTTGATGATGCCCACCAGCGCGGTGTCGACGAGACTGTCGATGACGTCGAGGATGTGTCGCGCGGCGACGGCCACGGGCTCCGCGGCAACGTGCGCCCCCAGGCACAGGAGCGCAATCCCCGCCAGCGTGGTGGTCAGCGGCGCCACCACGGCGAGCAGCCGACCCAGGATGCGCAACAATGTGCCCAGCAGACGCACGTGCAGAAGCCCCACTCCGGATCAGCGCGCGGGGACCAGCTCCACCGCGGCACCGGTTTTGACGTTCCAATTGCCGGAAGCATTGCCCTGGTTGATGGCCAGCTCCAGGTTTCCCACGCTGTTGATGACCGCCACCGGGCTGCCCACGGGGACGTTCCCGTACGTCGACATCAGCGGGAAGGAAACCGTGGCGCCGCCCAGCTTCACCGTCACGACCTTGCGGGTCTTTTCCTTGGGATCCGGCGTGGCCATGGACTCCGCGAGCTCGCGTGGGATGTTGGTGAGCAGGTTGCCGTAGTGATCCGCCAGCACCACCTCCCCGTGCACCGACGTGCCGCGTCGCTCCGCGCGTGCGACCTTGAACTGGACCGGGTCCTTGATGGTCGGTCCCAGCTGTTCCAACGGTTGGCCCCGGGAGAGCCATCCCGCCGCGGGGCCGTAGATGTCCCGACCATGGAACGTCGACGAGTGCGCGCTGGGCCGCATGGCGTCCTTGTTGGTGATCTCACGGAAGTCCGCCACACCCTGCCGCTCAATGACGAACGTGAAGAGCCCGTTGTCCGGCCCGATGTACGTGGTGCCGCGTTTCGTCTTCAGCGCCACGCTGCGTCGCGCCGTGCCCACGCCAGGGTCCACCACCACGACGACGATGCTCTCCGGCGGCAGCGTGTCGGTGGCCTGCGCCAGGATGTACGCGCCGGCGCGGATGTCATACGCGGGGATGTTGTGCGTGATGTCATGGACGGACGCCTCGGGGTTCTTCTCGAGGAGCCCGCCCTTCAAGGCACCGACGTAGAAGTCGTCGTTGCCATAGTCCGTGACGAGGAAGACGTTGCGACGCGGTGTCTGCGCCGGCGCTTCCGATGTGAACGTGAGGACTGCGGTTGCCAATGCCAGCCAACAGGGGATTCGCATCTGGTCTCTCCGCGTGGGAGTCCCTGAATAGCGTCGAGCGGTGTGGCGCGCCAACCTGGCGGATGGTCTCGTGCGTACCGGGTTTCCCCTCAGAAACTGCGTCCGACAGTCTGCCCATGGCGGCGGGGCGGGCGAACACCCAACCCCCCCACGTTCAAGCCGCTGCGCTCGCTGGCCCCCCTTCCCCAGTCACGATTTTCCGTCGTCACCGAGCCGGGGAAGGGGGGCAATCGGCGAAC
>JBFMGU010000184.1:0-21463 GCA_040752415.1 Myxococcota bacterium | reverse complement strand
AACGCCTGGGTGGTGATGCGCCGCGGGTCTACGACCTTGAGGCGCTCGTTCACGGCACCTCCGTCAGCTCACCCGGATCGACGACACGCAACGTGCGCTCCGCATCCACCGGCACCTTCACGCGCAAACCCGCACCCCTCGGCAGCTCCTGCAACGCCTCGAACGTCGCACGGTCGCGTTGCAGCGCCACCAGCTCCCGCACTGGACCCTCGGCGCACACGGCAACGCGGGCACGGCCTTTCTCCCGTCGGACGTCACCAATCACCCGCACCGGCGGCGGCGCGCTGGGACGCGGGTTCCGCCCCACCAGCAGGAACGAGTAGGCCAGTCGATGCCGATGCAATCCGGCACGCTCACCCACCTGCGCCACGTCGTCGGGGAGGCCCCACGGGCGGGCCGCGTGGCAGAAGTCGCGCTCGCGTTCCAACGCGGGACACGCGGCGGAATGCGGACAGGGCGCCCAGAGGTGGAACCCGGCTTCCATCAGCGGTTCGCGCAGCGCGTTGATGAGGCGCGCACGGGACTTCTGGGCGCTGTCGACGACCAGGATGTGCCCGCCCTCCGACACGAAACGCTCCGCCTTCACCAGCAGCGCGGTGGCTCGCGTGACGTCGTCACCGGCGGCCTCCAGCAGCGAGAATGCCATCAGCACCAGGTCAAACTGGATGCGCCGCAGCGGATTGAGCCAGGTGTCCAGGCGGAAGTTGTACGGCGTGACGTCGGAGAGGCCCGCGTGTCCGAGCAGCTCCTTGGCGGAGGCGAGCGCGTCCGGAGCGTGGTCCACCAGCGCCACGTGCGCCGCACCGCTCAGCACGCAGGCCAAGGCACCCGCGCCCGTGCCCGCGCCCAGGTCCAACACGCGCGCCCCGACGGGGAGGGGTGGCAGCTCGTGCAGCACCGCGGCCAGCGTGCGCGGCGCCATGCCCACGACGTAGGCCGCGCGCGTGGCGGGATCCTGCAGGTACGGCGCGGTGGCGGCGGTGGTGTTGAGGGCTTCGCTCAGGGGCGTGAGCGCCGTGGCCAGCGTCCGCGTCTCCTCGTCGGAAAGTGGGGCGGTGTCCCACGGTTTCCCGAGGACAACCCGCGCCTGTGCGCGCAAGAGGGCACAACCCTGGTCCAGAAGCTCCATGGGGTGGTGTTCTCCCGAGACTGCCCGCGCGCCGCAAGTCCGGTCTAGGATCCCTCGCAGGAGGCCTGCCATGAACCCTCGACTCCACGCGCTCTTCGTGGACTACCAGCGCTATCACCGCACCGTGGGCAACAAGCGCACGCACCAGGTTGCCATTCCGCTCATCATGCTCTCCATCCTGGCCCTCTTGACGTGGGTCCGCTTCGGGAGCGTGGGCGGGGTGGCGCTGAACCTGGGCCAGCTCGTGGGCCTGGGCGTGCTGGGCTACTACGCCTCGCTCAACCTGCGGCTGTTCCTGGGCATGCTCGTCGTCATTCCAGGGCTGTACGTGCTCGCGGTGCAGCCGGTGTTCCAGTACGACGGACCGTACGGTCCCTGGCCGAACCTCGCCGTGTTCGTGGTGAGCTGGGTGATCCAGCTGGCCGGGCACGCCATCTGGGAAAAGAAGCGTCCCGCGTTCGCGCAGAACCTCGAGCACCTGCTGGTGGGGCCGTTGTGGATCCTGGCGGACGTCATTGGTCCGCGCCCGCCCGCCATCCCCGCCGACGAGCCCGCGCCCGCCCAGGCGTGACCGACTCCCTCCCATGGACCCGCGCCTCCGCACCCCGGTGCTGCACGCGTGGATCCTCGGGACGGTTCTGCTCGGGGTCACTCCCGTAGAGTCGTCTTCGCCGCGCCAGCGCGCGCTCGGCTTCCCGCAACGCGGCCTCCAGGGAGCGCTCCTTGTTGCTTTGATAGACCATGCCACCTTCGTCGAGGACCCGGACATGCGAGGGCTCGGGCTCGAACCCGTCGTGGTGCCCCACCTCGATCCATCCGCGCTCCGCAACCCAGCGCGTCAACTCCGGGAACGCGCGCTGCAAGGCATCCTTGGGCAGCGGCTTGCGTCGTGGCGGCCGTGACTTGCGCGCCTCCGCACGCTTTTCAATCTGCGCGACCGCCGCCACCACCTCCTTGCCCAGGTGGTCGCGCCACCACCCGACGATCTCCTCCAGCACCGGCGGTGACCCCCGATTGAGCGGGAAGGGCACGGTCGGATCGTAGTGCTCGGCGAGGTCCTTGGCGGCCTGGTACGCTTCCTCCGCCGCGACGAAAGGAGCCGTCAGCCCGCGCACGGCATGCTCTGCCGCCACGAGGTGCATGCTCTTGACCGTCCGCACCAGGCCCCAGCGCGTGGAGCGGTACTCGTCCTGAGCACTCTCGAGTCGCCCCAGCACCGGACGCAGTTCTTCATTTCGTAACTTGGATCTTCGCTTCTCATGTCGGTGCACGGCGGCGCGCGCCTCCCGCATGAGCTTCTGGAACTGCGGCCACTCCGCGCGGGTCTCCGCCGAGTAGGGGACTTCGCCATCCCTTCCGCGGCCAGGTCGACGAGAAAACGCAGGAACTTCTCTGCCGCTCGCGGGTCGCGCACAGGATCTTGAGTGGCGTCAGGCGGGTGACCGGCGCGCTCTCGCCACCTTGAAGGAGGCGCAGGGCTGCGCCAGGGCCAACGCCGGCCCCCGCTTCTCCCGCTGCCCAGCGCCCATGGCCCCCAAGAGGCACGCGCCCAGCGCATCGGTGGCCATGGCCTGCCAGATCTCGACGCTGACGCCGGGCGCGGCCGCGTCGTCCAGCACGAAGGGGGCGGTGCCCGCCACGCCGACGCGCAGCGTCCCCGGCTCGGGTGCGGGCTGGCCGGCGGCAACCGAGCGCATCACCAGGAGTGTCAAGACCGGCACTGGAGCGTTCCTCCCTCGCGACGGACCGATCATGCACGCTGGATTGGTCAACCGGTCCCGCGCGCGGCCGACCCTCACTGCCAACCGAACACCGCAAGATACGGCGCGTACGCATGCGCTTCCTGGCCCGGAAGCGTGGGGTCCTGCGTCCCGGTGCCCGCGACAAAGACGTTCCCGAACGGGTCCGCCTGCACCGCCTTCACGTCGACCAGGCCGAGGTCCGTGACGGTGGGGAGCGCGCCCAGGGGCGTCCCGGTGAAGCCGTCCCATTGCAGGATGGTGACCCTTCCATCCGAGTACTGTTGCGTGCGCGGGTCGTAGAGTCTCTCGGTGCAGGCCACGCGCATGAAGCCTGCCGCGTCCACCGCGAGTCCCACGGGATACATGGTGGGACTCGGCGCCTCGAACGCGGAGCGCCACAGGACCGTGCCGGTGTCGCCGGAGAGCTTGCGGAAGGTCTGCTCCCAGATGACAGCACCATTGTCGTCCAGCACGAGCTGTCCGGAGGCGTCCTCTTTCAACTCCCACGAGAGCGTGTAGAGGTCGCCCGCGCCGTCGACCTCGATGAGCCAGGTGGTCGAGGTGTTGCGCCAGCGCTCGGCGCCCTGTGCGTCCAGCACGACCAGCCCCTCCCGGAATCCCACGGCCACGCCGCTGGTGCGGAGGGCGCGGAGTGCCATCGCGCGTTCAACGGAGGACGGCACCATGTGCCATGTCCGCGTGCCATCGGGCGTGTACTGCACGACGCTGGTGAACGGGCCGTCGTCGCGGTCGGACGTCAGCACCGCATAGAGATTTCCCGCTCCATCCGCGTCAATCATGACCTTCGGGGACCCGAAGGCGGGGACCAGGGGCTGGGCCCACATCAGCGCGCCATCGGTGGCCGAGCGCCGCTGGACGGTGTTCGTGTGGATGGCGCCGTAGAACGAGTTGTCCGGTCCCGTGGTGATGGTGCTGAACTCGGTGTCGATCGGCACGGTGCGCACGTGGATGCCGGTCGGCGCGTATTCGCGGAGGCGCGGCGAGGCCGGCGGCGGGCAGGTGTTGGGTTCCACGGGTTCTTCAATCCCGTGCGAGACCGCCATGACGGTGTGGCCCATGGCATTGCGCGCGAGTCCGCCGAGGACGGCATCCTGGTACGGGAAATACAAGCAGTCGACCCAGACCTCGGCGCCCGTGTCGTCGTATCTCTTGAGGAGGTCTGCGCCGCGGATGTCCTGGTTGGAGAAGCCGACGAGCGCGTAGAGGAACGTGCCGGACGGGTCCACCGCCATGGACCAGCTCATGTAGCCGCCGGCGGGACCGTGGAAATCGGTTGTCCAGGGGGCGCTCAACCGCGCGAGGAAGATCACCTCGGCGGAGCCTTGGCCAAAGTGTCCGGCGGAGGTGTGGCCCATGATGTACACGCGGCCCTGCGCATCGGTGTCGAGTCCCGTGACGTTCGTGTTGATGTAGGAGGGCAGGTCGCTCCAGGCCCACCAGCTCACGCGCTCGCCGGACGGCGAGTAATGGTGGAGGTCCAGGACGTGGGTGAAATCCGTCTCATGCGTGACCGCATAGAAGAATCCGCCGTTCGGGTCGGACGCGAAGCGGCGGTAGACGACCCAATTGTGCGGGAATTCGGCGCTCCAGAGGGTCTCACCGGACAGATCCAGACGCGCGACGGAATCATTGTTGTCCGAGTACGCGTACACGCCGCCGGACGCCTCGCCGACGACGCCGTCCAGGGTGGGCAGCACCTGCGGTTTGGGAATGGTCCAGGACACCGTGCGCTCCGGCGAGTACCGCCGGAGCATCCCATCCGCGACGATGAACAGGTTGCCCAGCCCATCCAACGCCATGCTCGCGAGCCCGCCCTCGAGCTCCACCTCGGCATCCCACTGAATCGAGCGGTCCGCCTGGGACACCTCACGAAGCAGCGGACGCACCGGACCAGCGGGCGGGACGACCGCGCCGCCGAGCAGGAGCGTTCCGCCGGGAAGCGCCAGGAGCGCGTTGACGTGCTCGGTGGGTTCGAAGTTCACCGTCCACAGGCGCGCTCCGTCGAGATTCCGCTTGATGAGCGTGCCCGGCCGCAGCTCATACGAGTTTCCCTCGAGGTCCACCGCAACCCCGCGAACCTGGTCGTCATCGATGTCCGGGTCATCCCACCACCAGAGATCGTAATCGGCGCGGATCACCTCGACGGTGCGCTGGCTGAAGCTCCCGGGGAACGTGGCCGGCCATGAGGACGAGGAGCTCACGGGTGTCCCGCTGCTGGCGCTGCTCATGCTCGAGCTGGCGGGCAGCTGCGATGCTGACGATGACGCCACGCCGCTGCTGCTGGCCGCGCTGTTGGCACTGGAGCTCCCTGGCGTCGGTGGCCCTGACGGAGATGACGACGTCACGCCACTGCCGCCGCTCGCGCTGTCCGCGCTCGAGCTCCCGGGCGGCTGCGATGCCGAGGCCGACGACGACGTCATTCCACTGCGCGGCCCCGACGAGGCCGTGGCCCCGCTGGATGATGACGGAGCGCTCGCGGAGCCTGGCGCGCTCGAGGAGGACACCACGACGACCGCGCTCGTTGCGGAAGAGGCCTCGGCGCTCGACGAGCGCGCTCCGGAGGTGGCGCTGGTGGGTGCGCTCGTGGCCGCGGAGGACCCGCCGGAAGCCGCGCCGCCCGTTGACGAAGACGATGATGATGATGACGACGATGACGAGGAGGAGGTGGTCGTGGAAGAGGAGGAGGAGGGGTTCTGGGCTCCCGGTGCGCAGGCGAGATGGCTGGCGACAACGGTGAGGGCCAAGGCGCGAGAGGACGGTGACATGGAGCCTCAGGGAACGTCGCTCGCGGATAGATACCGGAGGCCAGGACGTCAATTCCACCTGATTGCCCCGTTGGCTGTAACCGAGCTTCCTTCGTACGGGTAGGAACTCCAAGCGGGGTGGCGAGGGGCGACCGTGGGTGGGGATGTGGTCGTGCCTGCCAGGCGGGGCGATCTCCGGAAGGGCGGTGGGCCGCGACGGCGCGGTCCCGTGAGGTCCTACCGCGTCACGGGGCATGTTGGGACCGTGTGCGGGCGGAGTGGTCCTTCTCCCAGGTGGCCAACCTGACCAGCGCGCTGTTGGAGTTGCTCCGGATCGCGTTTGGCGGCGTGCCAATCACGTTCCGGAGCGACCCGGATCACCTTGGCGGTTTGACGCGCTCCCTTCAGGACCCTCCGGCGTGGCTTTGGCGGCCAACGCGGTCGGTCAGCCCTTCTTGGCGGCGGTCTTGCGCTTGCTGGCGGCGCGCTCGGCCTTGGTGTCTTCCACGGCCACCCGCGGCGCGTCGGCCCACAGGCCGTCCAGGTCGTAGTACTCGCGCGCGGGCTCGTAGAAGATGTGCGCCACCACGCCGCCAAAATCCATCAGCACCCAGTGGCTCAGCTCCACGCCCTCCATGGAGAGCACGGGGTGGCCTTCCTTCTTGAGGAGCTCGGAGAGGTGCCGGCTCATGGCCTGGACCTGCCGGTCGCTCTGCGCGGTGCCGAGGACGAAGTAGTCCGCGAACGAGGTCAGCCCACCCACGTGCAGGATGGTGACGTTGTCCGCCTTGCGCTCCAGCATCAGCTCCGCCACGCGGTGCGCAAGCACCAGGGAGGGATCCGCGCTGGTCTTTGACGTGGCCGCGGCCTTCTTGCTGCCGCGGGGCTTGCCCTTGCTTGTCCCACTCTCGCCAATGGCTGTTGCCATGTTCTCCTTCACTGCCGCCCGCCGCGCGCGTGTGTCTCACCGCGGATCTCCCCGCGGCCCAACACCACCCACTTTCGGGCTGTGAGCTCCGTCAGGCCCATGGGTCCATAGGCGTGGAGCTTCGTTGTGCTGATGCCCATCTCGGCGCCAAGCCCCAGCTCGCCGCCGTCGTTGAAACGCGTGCTGGCGTTCACCAAGACGCAGCTGGCGTCCACCTCACGAACAAACCGCATGGCCAGGTCATGGTTGCTGGTGATGATGGCCTCACTGTGACGGGAGCCGTGACGCGCAATGAACAATGGACCGGCCTGGGTTGCAGCTCCCCAATTCAAGCTGAGCGCTTCCCAGCGTCGCCAACATTGCCGCCTTTTGCCAGGCCCCCAACAGGGGGCCACGGCGAGGACTTACGATCGAAGCGTCGAAGCGTCTGCCCCAGCCTCTGCGTCAAGCGCGCTCACCGGAAGGATACGCTGATTGCGAAACGCGAAACGCGCGATCTCTACAGCCCGGCGTCTCCTGGGTGTTCAGCCGAGGGTGTGTACCGGCAACAGAACGGCCCACGTTTGACATTGACGTCATCCGCGCACTCGGTGACGATGACAGGGGATCTCGTTGGATTTCGTGAGAGGGACGCCTGCAACTCCGCTCTCGCCGTCGCGACGCTGCTGGACGCTTCGCCATCTCGTCCACCCTCAACGGGTCCGCCGTTCATGGGATGCTCGCCACTTGCGTGGTAGTATGCGGCGCTGACCACCCACCCCGCCTCGACCATTCGGGCGCGGTCAGTGGTAAGAAACCAAAGCCCATTGACCCCCTCCGAAGCGAACCCAACCGTTCCATCTGGAAGGTTGGTTTTCCCGCGCTCCGCGGGATCGCCAACCGTGGCCCACGCAAACGGCAGTTCCGGAGGTATGCCACAAATCGGATCTTGGCCGGGCCCTTCGAGACGGGCAACCAGCAACGCGGACACGTTGTCAGCGCCACCTGACACAGCGGAAAACAGTGCGGGATCCGCCAATTCCCCCAGCCCTTCAACGAGGACTTGAGGCACATCTCCCAACGACCCAATAAGTGTCTCCTCCACTTCCAAGGAGATGGTCGACGACCCTCGAGACGAAGGGCAGGCGCCAACACAACCAATGGGGTTTCTGAGGCGGACAATCCCTGCGAAATGTACCAAGTCCACCCACTCATCACTCGGAAACACCCGGTCGCGACAGAAATTCTCCCTGCCGGCGCATCGAGGTGGCTCTTCGGCATACTCTGAGTCCCCTTCGGCCGCCTTGGTGCAGGCAACGACGAGAATCAGCAGTGCAGTCAAGCCAAGACGTCGATCCATCACCATGGCTCTGCCCCCCCAAGGCCCGCGCATGCGAAGCGCTGCAAATAGGGAACCCAATCGCAAGACGTCCCGCCCCAAAGACTCGCGGGAGCCCCCGGGGAAAACAGGGTGGGGATCTCCTTCGTATCCACATCCATGTCGGTCCCCGTGAACATGTCGGTCGCGTTCGAGTTGAAAATATACCCACTGTTGTCGTCAGTTTGCGGATGACGCCGCGACGTGCTGAAGAGCCAAGCTGGGCCGACGGGAGATACCGGTGGTCGGTTGTTGCCGTAGTCGGAAATGCTGTTGGCAATGATGGCGGTTCGGCTTGTCAACGCACACACGACCCCGGACACATAGGGAAATGCGGCAGCCACGTTGAATCTACAGGCTGTCGCGCGCGTTTGCCGGTTTGCCAAGGCATTTACGTTATTAGCCATGTCGCTAAGGACGATTCGGCACTGGGTATTCGCCGTTTGGTGCTGCGGACAAACCAGGTCGAAGCGTCCAAATGGAATCACGCCATTCGGGAGGGCGACTTGCTGCGCTGTCCCCCAAGAAGTGCCAGTAGTGTTAGTCGAGACAGAAACCCACAGGCGCCTCTGCGGATCGGCGAACGCGATGACAAAGCGATCAATCGCCTCGTTCCAAGCGACCCGAGGCGGCTCCCGCGTCTGGGCATCGCACAGACCCGAGGTTGGACAAGCGGTGTTATCTGGGCACGTCGAGTTCTGGGTGCATGAGGTCCTCAACCAATCTTGGGTAACTGTGGAGGAGTCTGGGTACCAAGACGCCCACCACACGCGACTGTCGGCGGAGTCAACGCGAACGACAAGGGCCCGATACCAACGGTATGCAACATCGACATCGTGCCTGCTGCCGTTGTTCATCAGCAAGCTCCTCTGCACCTCCCACTGGCCCGACGAGTTTACATATGTCCCCAACAACCTGATGCAAGACGTAAAGCCGGGATTGCAGTTGTTGGTGGTTGTCGTAACGATGCAGTCCGGAGCGTTCGGAAAGACGTTGTGACAAGAGATTCTGGGTTCGGAAATGGATTGAATACCGAGAATGTCGCTGTCCGCGGAGTAAGTGATCGCGCCCGCGGAATTGGTAATGTCTCCCCTCATGATCTTCACGTCTCGCGCCATGACGCCATGCTTCGCACGCACGCCGTCAACGTCATCAGGGGCGGGGTGATACCAGTCGCGACGGTTTCGGGTACACATCAGCGGGCCACCGCCCGAAACTTGGCACTCTGAGTCACCGCTGTCCATGTCGCCAAGCCCCAACACGTGACCGAATTCGTGGGCCAGTACCCAAGCGACGGAAATCCCGGAGGAGTTTACGCATCCGTCTTCATCCAGTTCGCCGGAGGATTCCGCATGAAACGAGTAATGTGGAGCGGCCATCGTACCCAAGTTAGACCAGAGAATAATGTCGCATTCCTCAATGTCGTCGCGGCACTTTGCGTAGCCGCCGCTCCCCACTTTCCAGGCGGGCTGGTCCAAGTGCAGAATTTCGTTGTAGCCGTTCCAATACCCCTGGCACCTGGAAGTACAGGTCCCACTTTGCTTACAAAAAGGCGGGTCCAGGCAAGCGCACGGATCGTTTTCGTGCGAGCAGGTTGCAGGAAGACAGAGCGGCGGATTTGGGCATGGACATTCGGGCGGGGGACAAGGCGGGCCTGGTACGCTCCAGTTCTCTCCCGGGTCCACGGCCAGAGCGATTCGCGCGCGACCTGTCGAGTTCCAGTACTGCATCGCCCGATCAACCGCATCGATAAAATGAACAAGCGCTGGCTGTGGCGGCGCGTCGTCGAAGTCGAGGGAAGCAGCTATGTCGTTGTCAACCCTGAATGTCCAAACCGTGTTGCTGTTGAGAGTGTTCTGGGGAGTGAACTCGTACGCAGCTGCACTGCTCGTCGTCAGCGCCGATACTACGACGAACCCTATCGGCCTTATTCGCACATTCATGGCTGCCCCCCAACCAAGTTGGAACGGATGGACTCCGCGAGAACTCGGCCACGAGAATTCGGTCGTCCGGCGAAATCTTCCGTGATGGCATACATCGTTTCGGGACCGGCCGCGATGAGCAGGTTGTCCACACGCCAAAGGAACGCAACCGCACGCTCCCCGAGTGTGCACACGGGCGTGTGGCTTACAAATTGTGTCGCTCCATCAATACTCCCGCCCTCAATGTCAAAGACAACGCTGCTCAAGAACTCGCCCTTGAAGGTCTCGTCCACCCGCATCGTACACCGTGTTCGGATATCACTAGTTCCTGGGGCACCACGCCAGTAGGATTCCGCCGAGACGACCTCGCCGTGCACCACGTGGAGGGTGTTGGGATGATCAAAGTACCAAGCCAGCAAGTCGCCAAAATGGTTCGTGTCGGGCAGGTAATCCCGCTCCCAGAGAATCGGTCGGCGAGGACGCCGCGGCTGCATCTCCGCACGAAAATCGGCCTCGCTCGCTGCGCGAGGCAGCTGAGCTGAGATACACGAGGCTCTTGGCGTCGGATCGCAAACGCCCCTCGGACAGCAAATGGACTCGGCCACGGTGTCTTCGACAGGGGAGGGTTGAGGTGCCCGAGAATGGGAGTTCGCATCGGAATCAGAGCTTGGGTCTGCACGGGTCCCGGTACCCAGAAGCGGAACCAAGGCCACAATGGAGCAAATCGCCGCCAGGAGAACCGGCTTGCGATTGCCGTGCACGAGAATCCGAAGTAGTCGCATAGGCTAATTGTTGGCGATGTTCCGTTAATGTCAAGCGAAGAGAATGCAGCGATGCCGGGCGTAGAAGATGCGGGACCCCCGCGAGAATTGCGACGGCCAGACCCCCTCCGGTCGGGAACACGACTCGTTCACCGTCGGACGGGAGCTGCGCGCGGTGCTCCGGGCCATGCCCCACCGACACTGGGGAACTCCAAGCAGGGTCGCGAGGGTCGCCCGTGGGTGGGGATGTGGTCGTGCCTGCCAGGCGGGGCGATCTCCGGAAGGGCGGTGGGCCGCGACGGCGCGGTCCCGTGAGGTCCTACCTCGTCACGGGGCATGTTGGGGCCGTGTGCGAGCGGAGTGGTCCATCCGCGAGCCGTGGCGTCGCAACATGAGAGGCGGGTGAAGGCGGGTCAGGCGGCCAGCTCCGGTGGGCCCCTGACATGCCTGTCGGTCTCGCACAGCCCCATGACAGCCCCATGTGACTGGCGTAGCGGCGGGCCTATGCCGGATCCTTCACCACCGTTACCATCCGCAATCTTCCACCACAGCGGGGACACTCCAGGGCGTCGACGTCGAAGTTGCGGCGCAAAAGCTCGGCCCACGGGATGCGTTGCTGTAGGCAGGCGGCTGCTCGTCGTGGGAATGGCTCTTGGCCCGTCCCTGGCGATGCGTGGGGAGCGGCACGATGTGGCGGCGCAGCTTGGAGGCCGGACCCAGCACCCGAAGAGCCGGTGCGTCTGTCGGCGGGGCGCGGGAATCAGCGCGGCCCAGGCGTGCCATCGTTGCACGACCCGGGCGCTGACGTTCGCCGAAGGGAATTGATGCATCCTCGGTCACCTGTCCGACGGATTCCGTCGTGCATTCGGTCGGGCGGGGCGTATGGTGCGCCAACCTTGACATGGGGGTTTCACGTGGCTGTTTCCAAGATGGTGATCAACCGACAGAAGTCGTCCAACAGCGTGCAGGCGGCCAACAGCACGCACGCGCCGCGCATCGCGGCGGGGGTTGCCGCGCGCTTTGGCGCGGAACTGGAGGGACCGGTCACGACGTTGCTGACCAAGATGCGCGAGACGCTCGCGGCCGACACCACGACGATGGTCGCAGCCGACGACGCGCACGAGCGCGAGCTGGGCGATGACGCCGGTCCGCGGACGAAGCGCGACGAAAGCGCGGTGGCAGTGCGTGCGGTGCTGGTGCGCATGAAGGAAGTGCTCACGCCCGTGATGGGCCAGAGCTACGTGGCGCAGCTTGGCCTGGCCGGGGAAACGCCTGAGGACCCGGTGGCCGTCGAGCGCGTGGCCACCCAGGTCCATGAAGGCCTCAAGAGTGTGCCGCCGCCCGCGCCACTGGTGGAGGAGTTCACGTTCAATCCGGAGAAGTACCGCGCCCAGATTGCCCTGAAGCTGCCGGAGCTGAGCCAGGCGCTGAAGGACGTCTCCCGCGAAGGCAAAGAGGCGGACGACACGCTCAACCGCAAGAACAAGGCGATCGCCAGCTATGACGCGACCTTCTCCCAGGTGGCCAACCTCACCAGTGCGCTGTTGGAGTTCATTGGGGAGAAGGACCTGGCGGGAAAGGTGCGCCCGTCCTCCCGCCGGCCGGGGCAGACCACGGAAGTGGCCAACGAGGAGCTCATCCCGGGGTGACCGCCCTCACCGCGCCTGGGGTGCCAAGCGCACTCAGGAGTGGCCGGGATCACTTTGGGTGGGTGCTGATCGCGTTGCGGAGTGCTCCGGATCGCGTTTGGCGGCGTGCCAATCACGTTCCGGAGTGACCCGGATCACCTTGGCGGTTTGACACGCTCCCTTCAGGACCCTCCGGCGTGGCTTTGGCGGCCAACGCGGTCGGTCAGCCCTTCTTGGCGGCGGTCTTGCGCTTGCTGGCGGCGCGCTCGGCCTTGGTGTCTTCCACGGCCACCCGCGGCGCGTCGGCCCACAGGCCGTCCAGGTCGTAGTACTCGCGCGCGGGCTCGTAGAAGATGTGCGCCACCACGCCGCCAAAATCCATCAGCACCCAGTGGCTCAGCTCCACGCCCTCCATGGAGAGCACGGGGTGGCCTTCCTTCTTGAGGAGCTCGGAGAGGTGCCGGCTCATGGCCTGGACCTGCCGGTCGCTCTGCGCGGTGCCGAGGACGAAGTAGTCCGCGAACGAGGTCAGCCCACCCACGTGCAGGATGGTGACGTTGTCCGCCTTGCGCTCCAGCATCAGCTCCGCCACGCGGTGCGCAAGCACCAGGGAGGGATCCGCGCTGGTCTTTGACGTGGCCGCGGCCTTCTTGCTGCCGCGGGGCTTGCCCTTGCTTGTCCCACTCTCGCCAATGGCTGTTGCCATGTTCTCCTTCACTGCCGCCCGCCGCGCGCGTGTGTCTCACCGCGGATCTCCCCGCGGCCCAACACCACCCACTTTCGGGCTGTGAGCTCCGTCAGGCCCATGGGTCCATAGGCGTGGAGCTTCGTTGTGCTGATACCCATCTCGGCGCCAAGCCCCAGCTCGCCGCCGTCGTTGAAACGCGTGCTGGCGTTCACCAACACGCAGCTGGCGTCCACCTCACGAACAAACCGCATGGCCAGGTCATGGTTGCTGGTGATGATGGCCTCACTGTGACGGGAGCCGTGAAGCGCAATGAACTGAAGCGCGTCCTCCATCCCGCCCACCGTCTTCACCGCCAGGATCAAATCCAGGAACTCCGTGTCCCAGTCCGCGTCGGTGGCGGCCTTCATGCTCGGGACCAGGGCCCGCGCCTCCGCGTCCGCGCGCAGCTCCACGTTCTTCTCGGTGAGCACCTGGGCCAGGCGCGGCAGGAACACGGGCGCAATCTCCCGGTCCACCAGCACGCACTCCGCGGCGTTGCACACGCCGGGACGCTGCACCTTGGCGTTGCGCACCACGTCCAGCGCCATGTCCAGGTCCGCGGTCTTCTCCACGTAGACGTGGCAGATGCCCTGGTAGTGCTCCACCACGGGCACGCGCGCGTTCTCCGCCACCGTCTGGATGAGCGCCGCCCCGCCGCGCGGGATGGCCAGGTCAATCTCGCCCCGACGCTGCAACAGCGCCATCATCACGCTGCGGTCCGGATCCTCGACGAGCAGCGCGGCATCCTGCGGCAGCCCGGCCTCATCCAGCGCCGCGGCCACCTCCCGGATGAGCGCGCGGTTGGCCCGCACCGCTTCCTTGCCGCCGCGCAGGAGCATCGCGTTGCCGCTCTTGAGGCCCAGCGCCGCGGCTTCCACCGTCACGTTGGGACGCGCCTCGTAGATCATGAGGATCACGCCCAGCGGCACGCGCATGCGCCCGGCCAGGATCCCGCTGGGGCGCGGCACCATCTCCTCGATGACGCCCACCGGGTCGGGTAGCGCCACGATCTCCTCGACGCCGGCGGCCAGCGCGGCCACCCGTTTCTCGTCGAGGAGCAGGCGGTCCAGCAGCGCGCCGCGCACGCCGGCGGCCCGGGCGGCTTCCACGTCCTCGGCACTGGCCCGGGCAAGCTCCCCACCTGCCGCGCGGAGGCGACGCGCCAGCGCGGTCAGCGCCGCGTTCTTCTGCGCCGTGGTGGCGGCGGCCAGGGTCCGGCTGGCCACGCGCGCACGACCGGCGAGGGCTGCGGCGAGGTCGGTGGAGGAATGGTTCGTGGAATCCATGACAGGGGGACGTTAACCGCCCGCTTCTCAACCCACCACCAGGTCGTCCCGGTGGATGACTTCGTCGGCGTATTTGTAGCCCAGGATGGACTGGATTTCCGCACTCTTGTGGCCAGCAATGCGCGAGACCTCATCGCTGGCGTAGGCGGAGAGCCCGCGGCCCAGGACGGTGCCATCCAGCGCGCGCACCTCCACGGCGTCGCCGTTGTCGAAGGTGCCCTCCACCCGGGTGATCCCGCGGGGCAAGAGGCTGCTGCCACCCTGCTTGAGCGCGCGCGCCGCGCCGTCGTCCACCACCAGGACACCCTTGGGCCGCAGCGTGCGACCGATCCAGCGCTTGCGCGCCGGCGCGGTGGCCTCGCGCGCGGCAAACAGGGTGCCCTCGTCGTCACCGCGGAGCAGGCGCTCCAGCACGTCGGGCTTGCGACCTGGCGCAATCACGGTCCACGCCCCGTGCTCCCCGGCCACGGTGGCGGCGCGGACCTTGGTGATCATCCCGCCGGTGCCCACGCCCGCCGTGCCGCCGGCCATGGCGCGGACCTCGTCGGTGATGTGGGCCACGAAGGGGACGCGACGCGCCTCCGGGTTGGTGCGCGGGTCCGCGTTGTACAGGCCGTCGCGGTCGGTGAGCAGGATGACGCCGTCGGCGTCGGTGAGCCCGGCCACCTCCGCGGCCAGCGTGTCGTTGTCGCCCAGCTTGATCTCGTCGGAGGTGACGGTGTCGTTCTCGTTGAAGATGGGCAGCACGCCGTGGTCCAGCAGGGCCGCCACCGCGCGCCGCGCGTTGAGATAGCGACGACGATCCGCCAGGTCCCCGTGGGTGAGCAGCACCTGGCCCACGTGGATGCCGCACAGCGCGAAGGCGTCGGCGTAGTGGGCCATGAGGCGGACCTGCCCGCAGGCGGCGGAGGCCTGCGCGGTGGCCAGGTCGGCGGGGCGCTCGGTGAGGCCCAGCGGGCCCAGGCCCAGGGCCACCGCGCCGCTGGTGACCAGGAGGACCTGGCGACCCTGCGCGCGCTGGTGCGCCAGCTGCGTGACCAGGCTCAAGAGGACCTGGCCGTTGACGGTCTGGCCCTGCGTGGTGAGCAGCGCGCTCCCCACCTTGACGACGATGCGCTTGGCCTGCGGCAGCTCGGCGCGTGCGGCGGCCTCGGTGACGGGCTCCATGGTCACTCTTCGGTGTCGTCGGGCGGCTCGACGGGCTGGGCGGGCGCCTTGTCCTTCTCACCCTTCTGCGCCGGCTTGCCCTTGGCGGGCGTGGTGCCGCCGTCCAGGAACTCCAGCGGGCTCACCGGGATGCGACGACGGATGATCTCCGCCACCGCGCCCTTGGGCGGGAGGATCTCCTGGTCCTTGCCCACGTCCACCACGCTGCTCTCCAGCTTGATGGTCATGGCCTTGATGTCGGTGGTGCGCTTGCCGCCCAGCTTGAGCGTGCCTTCCAGCTCCACCTTCAGCGGCACGCCCTTCTCGTCGTCAAAGATGATGTAGCCGGTGAGCGACTGCGGCACGCCGCCCTTGAGTGCGCGCCGGTGGTCCTGGGCGGCGCGGAACAGCGCCCCGCCGTCGGGGATGCGCACCGTGGTCTGGGGGCCGCCGTCCTCGGGGTCGGTGAGCACGTCGGGGTCTCCACCGCTCTGGGACAGTCCCAGCTCAAAGCGGCTGGCCTTGCGACCCTCGATCTCCTCGGGGCCCACGCGCTTGAAGGTCATGGCGTCCTTGAAGAGGTCCGCGGTGGTGCGCAGCGCGCCGTAGGTCTCGTTGGCCCAGAAGTGGCGCTCGTCGGAGGGGTCGCGGCTGGCGCGCCACTGGCCGGCGCGGTTGCGCAGGTAGAGCACCTCGTTGGTGTAGACCAGCTGCATGGCCTCGGTGGGGCCGGTCTTGAGCTCCACCGCCATGTCGCCGTGGCTGTTGAACTGGATCTGGCCGTTCTCCTCCACGCTGATGCTCTGCTCACCCTTCTGGATGGTGAGCGTCTCCTTGACGGTGAACAGGCCGGCCTTGAGGCGTGCCTGGACCTCGGGGAAGAGCATGCCCAGGACCTTGCGCCGGTAGTCCTTGTCCTGCTCCAGCTTGGCCAGGTCCACGGGCTCCTTGGCCTTCTCCAGGATGGGGTTGGGCGGTGGCGGGGAGAAGACGCGCTCCTTGGCCGCCTGGTCCTCGGAGTTCTTGCAGGACCAGAGCGCCAGCAGGAACGCGACGCACGCGCAGAGGTGGAGGTGCCGTCGAGGGAAACGCATGGAGACGCGCGCACCTACAAGGTCCGCCCCTCCGGTGCAAGCCTTGGTGGCGGGATGGGCGGGGCGGAGACTGGCGTACCGGGGGGCCTGGCGCTAAGGGGTGCCTTCCTGCGTGTCCCTCGGGGTGGAGCCCGGGGGAGGACGCGCATCTTCCGACCCACCTCACGAGCCGCATTGACGCATCCATGAGCTTGCCGCACCCCGTCAGCCTTGCAGAAGAGCGCGACCTGGCCCTGGCCCGGGACCTTGCCGAGGCCGCCACCCAGATCCGCCGGGAGATCAAGAAGCGTGTGGTGGGCCAGGAGGCGGTGATTGAGCACCTCCTGGTGGCGCTGTTTGCCAAGAGCCACGGGCTGTTCGTGGGCGTGCCCGGCCTGGCCAAGACGCTGCTCATCCAGACGCTGGCGGACGCGCTGGGGCTGTCGTTCAACCGCGTGCAGTTCACCCCGGACCTCATGCCCTCCGACATCACCGGCACCGACGTGCTGGAGGAGGACAAGGCCAGCGGGATGCGGACGTTCCGGTTCATCAAGGGCCCGCTGTTCGCGCACGTGGTGCTGGCCGACGAGATCAACCGCACGCCCCCCAAGACGCAGGCCGCGCTGCTGCAGGCCATGGCGGAGAACAAGGTGACGGCGGGCGGGCGGACCTACCCGCTGGAGCCGCCGTTCCTGGTGTTCGCCACGCAGAACCCCATCGAGCAGGAGGGAACCTATCCGCTGCCGGAGGCGCAGCTGGACCGCTTCATGTTCCTCATCGACGTGGGCTACCCCACGCGTGAGGAGGAGGAGCAGATTGTCCGGCAGACCACCGGCGGGGCGGGGGAGCCGGTGCACGCGGTGATGACGGTGCAGCGCATCCTGGAGCTGCAGGAGCTGGTGCGCAGGGTGCCGGTTCCGCCGCACGTGGTGCAGCACGCGGTGGCCCTGGCGCGCGCCACCCGTCCCGGCGAGCCGGAGGCCATTCCCGAGGTGAAGGAGTGGGTGGGGTTTGGCGCCGGCCCGCGGGCCAGCCAGTACCTGGTGCTGGGCGCCAAGGCGCGTGCGGTGCTGCAGGGCCGCTACGTGGCCAGCGTGGAGGACGTGAACGCGCTGGCGCGTCCGGTGCTGGTGCACCGCGTGCTGGTGAACTTCCGCGCGGAGGCGCAGGGCAAGACCAGCGCGGACGTGATCAGTGCGGTGATTGACCGGGTGAAGGCGTCCGGACGGTGACGCGGGAAGACGGGCGCTGACGCCGACGACGTCGTTGCGGTCTCTGGAGATCCACAAGGCGGAAACGACAGCGTCCACGACGACGAGTCGTTGACGTCCACGGCCCTGCGGGTGTGCGGGCTCGTCGGTAGCTCACCGCCAGAGGAGGTGGGCCATGGGCGAGTTCCTGGACAAGGCCAAGGGCAAGTTCAAGAAGGTGTTTGGCGTCGCCACCGGCAAGCGTCGCGTGGAAGCGGCCGGCAAGGTCGACACCGCCAAGGGCAAGGCCAAAGGCGCCGCGGAAGAGGTGAAGCACGACATCAAGCAGGCGAGCCGCGAGACGCGCAGTCCGCCACCGCCGGCTCCGTGAGGTTTCCCCCGGGATGCCGCGGAGCTCGGAGGCGCCTTCGCGGCATTCCCGTCGTCAGCGTCCCGCCAGCTGGCGGTAGGGCACCACCCGCAGGATCTCCGCGAGCGAGGTCAGCCCTTCCCGTGCCTTCTGCAGCGCGTCCGCCGCCAGGCTGCGCATGCCCTTCTCCGTGGCCACGATGCGCAGGCGGTGCACCGGCACGTTGTCTGCGATGAGGTCGGCCAGCTCGTCATCCACCACCATCAGCTCGTAGATGCCCACGCGCCCGCGGTAGCCGTCCCCGCCGCACTGCGCGCAGCCGCGCGCGCGGAAGAACGCGTGGTCGTCGGGGGACAGCCCCAGCCGGGCGCGTTCGTCGTCGGTGGGGACGGCCGGCTCGCGGCACGCGGTGCACAACCGACGCACCAGCCGCTGCGCCAGCGCGCCCAGCAGCACGCCGGAGAGCAGGTTGGGGTGCACGCCCAGCACGCCCAGGCGGGAGACCGTCTGCACGGCGTCATTGGTGTGCAACGTGCTCAGCACCAGGTGCCCGGTCTGTGCCGCGCGCACCGCCACCTCGGCGGTCTCGGCGTCGCGGATCTCACCCACCAGGATCACGTCGGGGTTCTGGCGCAGGAACGCGCGCACGTGGTCGGCGAAGTCCATCTTGGGGCCCACCTGCTTCTGGTTCACCTTGGGCAGCACGTACTCCACCGGATCCTCGACGGTGAGGATCTTCCGCGTCTCGGACGCCAGGTGGTGCAGCGCGGAATACAGCGTGGTGGTCTTGCCACTTCCCGTGGGTCCGGTCACCAGCAGCATGCCCTCGGGGTTGCTGATGATCTCGCGCAGCGTGCGCTGCAGCTCCGCGGGGAGACCCAGCTTCTCCAGGCCCAGCAGCGGCGCGGAGCCATCCAGGATGCGCAGCACGGCGTCCTCGCCAAACGGGCCGGGCACCACGCTCACGCGCAGGTCCACCGTCTTCTCCGCGCTGCCCTCGCGGAAGGTGGCGGTGATGCGCCCGTCCTGCGCCAGCCGGCGCTCCGCGATGTCCAGGTCCGCCAGCACCTTGATGCGACTCACCAGCGCGCGCACGTTGGCGGGGCTGATGGCGGTGTTGACGTGGCGCAGCACGCCGTCCATGCGGAAGCGCACGTCCACGTCGTCGCGGAAGGTCTCGATGTGGACGTCGGAGGCGCGGACCTGCACGGCGCGGGCAAGCACCTCCTCCAGGATCCTCGCCACCTCGGTGTCGGGGGCGAACGAGAGCTCCGCGGCGGGCGTCAGCGTCAGGGCGGCGGTGCGTTCCTCGTCGTCGTGGGCGGGCCAGCCGGCATCCAGGGCCTTGTGCAGCTCATAGGCGTTGAGGCGCACCGGGTTCACCGGGCGGCGCAGGAAGTCCATCAGGTCTGACACGAGTCGCCGGTTGTGCGGGTTCAGCATGCCCACGGTGACGGCGTCGGTGCCCTTGGGGTCCACCTTGCCCAGGACCACCACGTGGTTCTGCACGCAGTACTTGTAGCCCAGCAGCTGCACGCTCTTCTCGTCGAGGGAGAACTGCGAGAGCTCGACGTGGGGCTCCAATCCATCCGCGCTGTCCGTCATGTCCGCGCTCCGCGTGGGATGCGGGGACATTGCCCCGGGTTGGCTGTTGCTTCAAACGCGGCTCCGGGGCTGCGTCGGGACAAGGCGCCCAGTGGCAATGCAGACGTCGTGAGCGGGCCACGACCTGTAGTGCGGCGGGCCCTCGCCGCCCTGGTCAGCGACGAGCGGGTGGCACCCTTGTCAGCGGTCGACGGTCGCGGAGACGTCGGCCTCCCGTCGCCACCAGATCGAGCACCGTTCCACACGTTTGAGAACGCCCTCGGCGCTGACCAGGGCGGCGAGGGCCCGCCGCACTCCAGGTTGGGGTCCGCTCGAGAGTGTCACGGACCCCATGGGCACCTTGTCCTGACGCAGCCCCTCAACCCTCCAGCCCGCGGCGCCATGCGCGCGCCAACGCCAGCGCCAGGGTGACCACGCCCAGCGCCAGGAACACGCCCTGGATGGGCGCCTGGTAGCCCAGCATGAGGATCTGCGTGACCATCCAGCCGGTGAGGAACGCGCCGGCCACCACCGAGGCCGCGGGCCCCCAGCGCCAACCGCCCACCAACCAGAAGCTGGCCACCAGGTTCCCCCCGCCCACGACGAGGAAGAGCAGCACGCCGGGAACCAGGTAGTCGCGGAAGGGCGCGCCCTTGAGCATGGACAGCGGCAGCTGCAGGTACTCCCCGCTGGTGTTGAGGAGCAGCATGCCCCCGCCGTACAGCGCGGTGATGGCAACGACGGTGTGCAACGCCATGAGCACGCCGCGCAGTGCGCGCTCCGTGAAGTCCGTGCGGGTATGGACCACGCGCACGTGAATCTTGCGGGGAGAGCCGGGAAGGACGGGAGAGAGGGTGGCCATGGGCGCCTCCTTTCCGTCGGATGCTTCAACAAGCGTGCCGCGGGATGACGCGTGGGCGTGCGCGGTGGAATGCTGACGGCGCGGGAGGCGTGCATGTCCTCGGGCGCAAATCCACCGGAGTCCCCGTCGTCATTGCCCGCCACGGCGGCGAGCCCGGCGCAACAATCCGTGCTGGCGCGGGACCGCAGCGGGAACGTGTTGCGCTGGACCGCGTGGGGATTCCAGGGCCTGGCGCACGGAGGACAGGGCGCGGTGTTTGCCACGGTGGGCTATGCGCTGGTGAACACGCTCCTGATGGCCACGCCGTGGGAGTGGCGCCTTCCCTTCGGGTTCAGGGTGTGGGCGCTGGGCGGGTTTGTCGTTGGGACGGTGGTGAACGCGTGGCGGGTGGTTCGCGGGCGCGGTGGGGGCCTCACGCCTTGAACGTGAGCAGCGGCCGCATCCGCGCCACCACTTTGAGACGACGCTCTTGGGTTCCGCCAATGAGATTGGGTGCGGCTTTTTTGAAACGACGCTTGGCCGCAGGCGTAAGCACATCCGCAGGTGGCCGGCAATGGTCAGCCCCGGGCCCAGCGCTTCATGACGACGGAAACTGGCGTGCAACGTCGGCCCAGCGTTTCATGACGACGGAGAATGGCCTGCAATGTAGGGGCTGCCCGTTGCCGGTACGGCGTGAACGGTGAAGGTGGCCGGCAATGGTCAGCCCCGGGCCCAGCGCTTCATGACGATGGAGAATGGCCTGCAATGTAGGGGCTGCCCGTTGCCGGTAACGCGTGAACGGTGAAGGTGGCCGGCAATGGTCAGCCCCGGGCGGCGCTGTCATGACGACGGAAAACCGGTCCACGACGACCAAGCCGGCCCCCACGCGTCCGGAGCTTAGGGTTCACCCAGAACGCGCTCCGGCAGCCCTGACGATTCGGGCCAGTTCTCCGCTGACGGGAGCCAACTGCTCCAGCACATCGCGTGCCGTTTTCCGTCGTCATGACCCGCTGG
>JBFMGU010000183.1:0-21666 GCA_040752415.1 Myxococcota bacterium | reverse complement strand
CGGCGGCGTTGCCGTGACGACGGGCGGGCGCTTCCGGGCTGGCGCACGTGGCCGCGGCGGCGGCGGTTCCGGCGGCGGGGTGGGCGGGGGAGGCCGCGTCCAGCGCAGCTCCACCGCAACCCGTGAGGCTGGCGCCGGAGGTCGTTCAGCGCGGGGCAACGGACGCATGAGCCACGCGTGCAGGACAAGGGAAACGAGCAGCGCCAGCGCCCAGCGGGCGACGCGGGAGTGGTGCGGAGGGCGCTCGTGGTGATGCACGGCGGCGCGGACGGTCCGACAGCCCGGGAGGCGGGCCCATCTTCCGTCAACGCGCAGGGTGCGCGGGCGTTGCAGGGAACCCGGTCAGCCATCTCGGAGAATTCCGGGAGGGATTGCCAATCACCTGGACTATGCTGCGCGCACGGCGAGCCGCGGCACGCAATTCGTACGTTGCCAGCGGTGCATGGGGGGAAGACACATGGTGAAACCACTGCGCGTGCTCCTGGCTCCGTTCGGCACCCGTGGCGACGTGCAGCCCATGCTGGCGCTGGCGCAGGGACTGACCGCGGCCGGGCACCGCGTGCGTTTCTGCGCCCCGCCCGACTACCGGTCCTGGGTGGAGTCCCACGGGTACGTGTTCCATCCGGCGGGACGGGACTACGCGTCGCTGGTGAAGGAGCTCACCTCCGGCGCCGTGCGCGCCTTCCGCGTGTTGAGCGAGGAGGTGCCGCGACAGTTCGCCGCCATGGAGCCCTTGATGGCGGACGTCGACGTCGTGGTGAACGCGTCGCTGGAGTATGCGTCCGTGACGTTGTGCGAGCGCCTGGGGAAGCCGCACTTCAGCGTGTTGTTCTCCCCGTGCGTGCTGCCATCCGCGGAGCACCCGTTCCCGCTGATTCCCGTGTACGGCCTGCCCGGCTGGCTGAACCGCTTGACCTGGTGGTTGGCCGACGTGGCCACGCGCTTCTCCGTCCTTCCCGTCGTGAACGCGGAGCGTATCCGTCGGGGATTGCGCCCCTTCCCGCCCGTGCTCACGGAGATGCTGGGGCCCCACGTGCTCCTGCCCTTTGATGCCGCCCTGGCCCGGCTGGCGAGGGATGCGCGCGCCGGCATCCAACAGATGGGACCCTGGCTCCTGGAGGAACGTGACGAGATTCCCGCGGACGTGCAGTCCTTCCTCGACGCTGGCGCGCCTCCCGTCTACGTGGGCTTTGGCAGCATGCCGGACCGCGCGCCGGAGAAGACCACCGCGATGATCGTGGAAGCCGCGGGTCGCGCGGGGGTGCGCGTGCTGCTGTCGTCGGGATGGGCGGGGCTGGGGAGCGTGGAGCTGCCGGCGAGCGTGCGTGTGGTGGGCGCGGTGCCGCACCGCAAGTTGTTTCCGCGTTGCCTGGGCGTGGTGCACCACGGCGGGGCGGGCACCACCACCTCGTCAGCGTTGTCCGGCGTTCCGCAGCTGGTGGTCCCGCATGAGGTGGACCAGTTCTTCCACGGTCGACGCGTCCATCACCTGGGGCTCGGACCGCGCGCCATCCCGCGCAAGAAGCTCAACGCGCCGCGACTGGCGGAAGCCTTCAAGGCGTTTTCCTCCGCCGACCATGCCACCAGGGCGCGAGCATTTGCCCGGGAGATGTCGCGTGAGGGCGTGCAGCACGCGGTGCGCATGATCGAGGCGGTGTCACTGGGGACGCCCGGGCAGGCGCCCACGTTGGAGCTGCGCGCCGCGGTGTGAATCCCGACGTCAGGGGCAGGTGGCGGCCGGGTTGGATGCGGAGACCTCGGGGCGGGTTTTCGCCCGGGCCAGGCGGCTCACACGCCCGCGCCCACTCGCCTGGCGACGAGGTCCCGCAGCTGGTTGATGTCGAACGGCTTGTCGATGGTCTCGGTCCGCGCGTTGTCCAGGAACAGGCGCGCGGCGGGAGTGAAGGCTCCTCCCGTCAGGAACACGATGCGCTGCAGGTGTTCCGGCGAAACCTTGGCCAGCTCGGTGTGGAACTGCGCGCAGGTCATGTTCGGCATCATCAGGTCGCAGAAGACGACGTCGTACTTCCTGCCCTCGCGGAACAGGGACAACGCGTCCGCGCCGCTGGTCACGGTGGTGACGTCGTGTTCGGTCAGGCCGCGCTTGATGGTCTGCCCAACCACGCGCTCGTCGTCCACCACCAGGACGGCGCCCCGGCTGCTGGCTTGCCTGACGGTTGTTTCGACGGTGGCTGCCTCATGGTGCTTCTGGGACATCGGCAGCAGCACCGTGAAGCGCGTCCCGCGACCCACGTTCTCCGCCCAGATCAGCCCGCCCAGGGATTGGACGATGCGGTGGCAGATCGAGAGGCCCAGTCCCGTCCCGACGGCGGCTGGCTTGGTGGTCACAAAGGGGGTGAACAGGCGCTCCATGACTTCGGCGGGGATGCCGCCCCCGGTGTCTTCGATCTCCACGGAACAGGCGCTGTCGTTGGGGTTTGAGGTGCGCACCCAGATGCAGTGCTCGTCGGCGTGGCCCTCGGGAATGGCCTGGGCGGCATTCACCAGGAGATTGAGGAAGACCTGGCCAAGCCGAGCTTCGTTCGCGTGAACCGTCGGGATGGCTGCGCGGTATTCCTTCTCCAGGCGGGCGCGGTGGCGCACCTCGTTCCATGCCATGCGGGTGCAGGAGTCGAGGACCCGGTGAACGTCTATGGGTTGTCTAAGGTCCTCGTCGGCGCGGGAGAACACGCGCAAGTCCCGGACGATGAACCGGATGCGGTCCGCACACTCCTTGGCGTCGCCCAGGGCCCCCATGACCGTCGGCCACGCCTGCGCATGGTTTCCGGTTCGTTCGGCCCGTTGCAGGTCCTCGATCCCGATGTCGAGATTGGCGATGACGGCTGACAAGGGGTTGTTGATTTCATGCGCGACGCCCGCCGCAAGTGTTCCCACCGAGGCAAGGCGCTCACTCTCGATGAGCTGGCTGTTGCGCGCACGCTCGTCGGTGACGTCGCGAAACACCGCCACGCCGCCGGAGGGGCGGTGGCCGCGCAGCAGGGGCCGTGCGGTGACGCTGAGGAACATGCCGTCCGGGCGCGCTGCGTTGCGGACAAAGACTTCCACGCGGTCGCAGTATTCGCCGCGCATGGCGCGAACGAGCGGGAGCTGGTCCTCGGGGTACAGCGTCTTGCCATCCGGGAGAAACAACCCGTGGTGCGCCGACCAGTGGGACGGTGCGGTGTCTGAGGCGCCAAGATGCATCATGGATTCCGCCGCGGGATTCCACACCAGCACCTTCCCCGTCTCGTCGACGACGGCGACGCCATCACCAATGCTCTCGATCACGGACCGCAACAACCGGGCCTGGTCTTCCGCGTGTCGTTCCGCGCGCTCGCGCTCGGATACGTCCCGGAAGACCACCACCACGCCCATGAGCTGACCGTCGTGGCGGATGGGTGCGGCGCTGGCGGCAATCGGGCGCTGCACGTCATCTCGTGCAACCAGGTCCGTGTGGGCGGTCAGCTCCACCATCTCGTCATGCTGCAGGACGCGGTCGACCGGACTCGGGCAGAGTTCGCGCGAGCCGTGGTCCACGATGTGGAAGACCTCAGGCAGGAGGCGTCCCAGCGCATCTGGCAGGCGCCATCCCGTGAGGAGCTCCGCCACGGGGTTCATGCGGACAATGCGGCCGCCCGGGTCCGTGCAGATGACTGCGTCGCCGATGGAGTTCAGCGTGGTGGCCAGTTCCTCCTGCCGTCGGGAAGCTTCGCGGGCGCTCGCCTCCCTTGCTCTCTCGAGTCGGCTCATGCGCACCGAAGCAATGGCGACGAACGCGGTAAGGCACAGCACGTTGGTCGTGGCGTAGAGGGCGAGGCCCACCTCCAGGCCAAACAGGCCAGCTCGTTGCGCGGCCAGGCGCGCGTAGCCCAGCGCGACGGGAAGCAGCGCCACCAGCGGGATGAACTGACGCAACATCAGGCCCGTGACGGTGTCCGCCATCACGGCTGCCAGGAGGCTGCCCGCGCCGCCCTGGAGCAGGATGCCCACGGCGAGCAGGAGGAGCACTCCGATGGTGTGGGGGGCAATGGCTGTGGCAGCGCTTGCCTGGTAGAGCGTCCGTGCTTCGTAGAGGTAGCCAGCGGCGGGCGCCAACAGATTGGCCATCACGGCCACCGCGAACCAGTCCTGGACGGCCACGCCTCGAAGGCGTCGATTCCAGCCCAACGCCGCAACACCAAGCAGGGCAATGTTGAGGGCCGTGATGGGCGACATGCGCCCCGCCGAGGAGGTCCCTCCGTCGCCAGGGTCCCATGCAAGCACCTGGTCTATGCCGAGGTCGACGCCCGTCGCGTATTCCGCGGCGCCCAGGCACGCGATGATCAACGCCGCCCCACCCAATGCCGCGGCCACGCCCTGCAATCGCGAGCTCTCCGCGGCCCTTCTCCTGACACACAGGGCAACGCCCACAAGCAGGACGCACGCTGCGGTGTTCGCCTTCATGCTGACCAAGCCAGGACGAATGCGCCTAAACTTGTCTATGTTGAACGTCCAGCCGATCAACATGACGATGGCAACGACACAGGCAACGACAAACAGCAAGCCGCCGGCGCGCCGCATGCCCGAAGGCGGGAAATCAGCACTCGGCATGCCAGCCTCCACGGGCCGCTTTAGCGCGCGGAGGGCAACGCACGAGTCTCGAGGCGCATTCCGTCCCGGCCACCCCTTTCGTGCCGACGACACGGGCCACAGGAAGGGTGCCCGGGTAACTGGCCAATCCGTCTGATGAACTTCACCTTCCGCCCGCGCAGCAGCATCGCGTGGCCTTACAACGGAAATCGCATCGACATATCACCACGTTCGTGTCCCGGCCGGTTGGGACCGGATTGCCTGAGCCCCATGATGGTCCGCGACACCAGGGTTCTCCCGTGGGACTTCGCCAGGCGTCGGCCAGCGTGGAATGCGGCGTGCTCAACAGCCTTGTCGAATCCTGAGAGGTCGTGTCCGTCGCACTTGGAGTCCAGAAAGGGCCGTGAAGGGATTTAGTGTGCACTACGGGCGTTGGCGAAGGTAACCGCGCACAAACGAAAGGGTGCGGCTCTCATCCTGACGCCTCGCCCGACGAGGCCCTCCAGTAGCGCGGTGCGGCTCCCTCGGGATGACGCTCTGAAGTCCCTGCCAATGAAATTGGCCGGCAGCAGGAAGGGTCAAGTCCTGCTCACCACCTGGCCGATGGACGCGTTTCGCAGGACTGCCAGTGAAGGGCCTTGTCCTCGTTCGTCGCTTTTGCCCGCGCGTCCCATTCACGGTTAGTCCTGCGACGCGGCACCGCCGCCGAGAGGAGAGCAGGACTTGAGCTTCTTTGTTGCCTGCCAATCTCATTGGCAGGGAGCGCGGGAAGAGGCGTCAGGATGAGAGCCGCACTCAAACGAAAGACTTGTCACCCCTGCCACCGCCATTCGGGAGCCTACGGGAAGCGCGTCGCCCGCGAGGACCTGCCGCAACGGCGGCGCAAAGCTTGCGCGCTCCGCCGCAGTTGCCCGGGTGTGCCACCGGGGAGAGGGAGGGTTCAGCACCGGGCGATCCCCGAGGCAGCGCTCCAGGGACGGCGATGGCGGTGCTACGTCCTCCATATGTCCCGGCTATCCAGCGGACACGGTCGGACCGCGTCTCGTCGCTCCCCACGTCAATGACAGGTGGCGCAGGTGGGGTGGGCGTGGCTCTGGAAGGTGGAGCCGTTGCGGCGCTTGCCCTGGTGCCGCTGGATCGCGGCGTCCGGCCTTCATGGCTACACCGTGGCGGCCGGGGTTGGATTTCGCGCCGTCTTCGCCGGCTCATGGGCGGAACACGCGTCGCGCCGTCGCCTTCACCCGCGCCTCGACCGCCGGGCTCGCCTTTCCGCACTCCGCGTCAAGCTCGTCGAGCACGCGCAGCAGGCGTGTCCGGGCCAGGTGCTCCTTGGCGGCCGCCTGCAGGAAGGCCGAGCGCCCGCGCGGACCCGCGACCTCCTTGATGGCGTCGAGGGTCTCCCTGTCGAAGGTCGCTGTCACCCGTTCCATGGCCTGGGTCATCCTGGCAGTCATACTCACCCGCCAACGGCGTGGTGTCGTCGTGCCGCCCGCCCACGGACCGACGATCCCCGTGCGTCCCAGCCCGCGCTCGCGCGTGATCCCGGCGGATCCCCGCAGCAGCTGCGCTCTCAAACGGAGCGCGGCATTCTGCTCCCCGCAGAACCTGCGCCAACCCACCATTCCCCGACGAAGATCACCACCAGGTTGAACCTGCGGCAGGTTGCCGCACCTTGGCGGCGGTCTGTCACTTGTCGGAGGGTGGGAGCACAGGGCAGATAGCGCGCGCCAAAAAGAACGCGGTCTTCACCGTCATCGCGGTTTCATCGAGGAGACCGCGGGAGCGTGGCATGCAGCGCTACCTCTTTCCAAAGTGGTCCAACAGGGTGCTGCCGGCGGTATTCTTCCTGGGCATTGGCCCGGGGCTCACCACGGCCATCCTGGGTGTCACCTACTACTTCACCAACAAGCACGTGGAAGTGGGCTACCAGCCCGCCCAGCCCGTTGAGTTCAGCCACAAGCTGCACGCCGGGGACCTGGGCATGGACTGCCGCTACTGCCACAACACCGTGGAGCGCGCGCACATGGCCGCGGTGCCTCCCACCGCCACGTGCATGAACTGCCACGCCAAGGTGCGCGCGGACAGCCCGCGGCTCCAGATGGTGCGCGACAGCTACGCCAATGACACCGCCATCCCGTGGGTGCGCGTGCACAACGTCCCGGACTACGCGTACTTCGACCACAGCGCGCACCTTGCGGCTGGCGTCGGGTGCAGCACCTGTCACGGGCGCGTGGACCAGATGCCGCGTGTGACGCAGGTGCAGCCGCTGTCCATGGGCTGGTGCCTGGATTGCCACCGCGACCCGGCGCCGGTGCTGCGCAAGCAGGCCGACCTCACCAACATGGCCTGGCAGCCGCCCACCAACGTTCCGCCCAACCCGGAGCCCACGCAGCTCGACACGGGCCGCAAGCTCGCTCCTCCCAAGCACTGCTCGGGGTGCCACCGATGAAACGCGCTCCCTATACCTACGGCCAGGACCTGTCCGGCAAGCAGTACTGGCGCAGCCTGGATGAGCTCGCCGAGACGCCGGAATTCAAGGAAGCGCTGGAGCGGGAGTTCCCCGACGGCGCCTCCGAGCTGCTGGACCCCGTGACCCGTCGCGCGTTCATGAACCTCATGGGCGCCACGGTGGGGCTGGCGGGGCTGACCGCGTGCCGTCGTCCGGAGGAGAAGATCCTCCCGTACTCCAAGCGGCCCGAGGACGTGGTGGAGGGCATGCCGCTCTACTACGCCACGGCCATGCCCTTTGCGGGCACCGCCATTGGCCTCCTCGTGGAGAGCCACACCGGCCGCCCCACCAAGATCGAGGGCAACCCGCGGCACGCCGACAGCCTGGGCGCGGCCAACGTCTACGCCCAGTCCTCCGTGCTGGACCTCTATGACCCGGACCGCCTCACCAGCTCGTACGAGGGCAAGGTCTCCGTCGAGAACAAGCGCACCGCCGAGCAGGTGAAGGCCGCGCTCTCCGCTCGCGGCACCGCGCTCAAGGGCAAGGGCGGCACCGGCCTGGCCATCCTCACGGAGGCGCACCGCTCGCCCACGCTGGCCCGCCAGCTGGACGAGGTGAAGAAGCAGCTCCCCGGCGCCAAGGTGTACCGCTGGGACGCGTTCAGCCGTGACAACGTGCGCGAGGGCAGCCGCATCGCCTTTGGCCGTCCGCTGGACGTGAGCCTGGCGCTGGAGAACGCCAAGGTCATTGTCTCCGTGGGCAGCGACTTCATGCACACGGAAGGCAGCCCGGTGAAGAACGCGCGCGCGTTCGCCAGTGGTCGCAAGCTGGCGGAGGCCAACGCGGAGATGAACCGGCTCTACGTCGTGGAGAGCCACTACACGGTCACCGGCTCCAACGCCGACCACCGCCTGCGCATCCCCGCCCGCGACGTCCCCGCCTTCGCCATGGCGCTGGCGCGCGAGCTGGCCACCGCCCACGGCGTGAACCTGGGTGACGTGACGGGCGCCGTGGACGCCTACAAGCCGGAGCTGGTGGAGAAGACCGGCAAGTGGGCGCGCGCGGTGGCCAAGGACCTCGCCGCCAACCGCGGCACGTCCGCGCTGATTGCCGGCGACAGCCTGCCCCCCGCGGTGCACGCCGTGGTGGCGGCGGTGAACCACGCGCTGGGCAACGCTGGCAAGACGGTCAACTACGTCAAGGCCGTTGATGAGTCGTCCGACGGTGTGGCGTCCATCTCCGCGCTGGTGCAGTCGCTGAAGGCCGGTGAGGTGGACACGCTGCTCATCCTGGGCGGCAACCCCGTGTTCACGGCGCCGGCGGACCTGGATTTCGCCGCGGCCATGGACAAGGCGGCCGTCAGCATCTTCCACGGTCTGCAGGAGAATGAGACCGCGCAGAAGGCCAAGTGGGTGGTGCACGCCAGCCACTACCTGGAGAGCTGGGGCGACGTGCGCGCCCTCGACGGGACGGCCAGCGTGGTGCAGCCGCTGGTTGCCCCGCTCTACGCCAGCTTCACCGAGCTGGATGTGCTGGAGGGCCTGCTGGGCGGGACGCGCAGCTCGCACGAGCTGGTGCGCGCCACGTGGCAGGCGGAGAAGGGCGGCGTGGACTTCGAGAAGAACTGGCGTCGCGCCCTGCACGACGGGCTCTTTGCCGGCACCGCGTACGCTCCGGAGGCCGTGGAGGCCAAGCCGGCCGACGTGGCCGCTGCCGCGCGCGCCCTGGTGGTGCAGAAGGCCGACGGGCTGGAGGTCACCTTCCACCCCGACAGCCACGCCTGGGACGGCAAGTACGCCAACAACGGCTGGCTGCAGGAGATGCCGGATCCCATGACCAAGCTGACATGGGACAACGCGGCGTTCATCTCCAAGGCCACCGCGGATGCCAACGGCCTGCGCTCCGGTGACGTCGTGACGCTGTCCCTCAAGGGCGGCGGCTCGCTCACCATCCCGGTGCTCATTGCCCCCGGCCAGGCCGACGACTCCGTGGCCCTGACGGTGGGGCAGGGCCGCAAGGTGGTGGGTGGCGTGGGCAAGGGCGTGGGGTTTGACGCGTACGGCCTGCGCAAGACCACCGGCATGTCCGTGGTGCAGGGCGCCTCGCTGAGCAAGACCGGCGGGCGCCATGACCTGGCGCAGACGCAGACGCACCACGTGATGGAGGGTCGTCCGCTGGTGCGCGAGACCACGCTGGAGAAGTACCGCCAGACGCCCAACTTCGCGCAGACCATGGTGCAGCACCCCCCGCTGCTCAGCCTCTTCGACGACTTCAAGTACGAGGGCCACAAGTGGGGCATGGTCATTGACCTGACCAGCTGCATCGGCTGCAACGCGTGCATGGTGGCGTGTCAGGCGGAGAACAACATCCCGCTCGTCGGCAAGAAGGGCGTGCTGATGTCGCGCGAGATGCACTGGATCCGCGTGGACCGCTACTACGAGGGCGACATTGGCGACCCGCACGCCGTGTTCCAGCCGCTCCCGTGCCAGCAGTGCGAGAACGCCCCGTGCGAGCAGGTCTGCCCGGTGGCGGCCACCACGCACAGCAGCGAGGGCCTCAACGACATGGTGTACAACCGCTGCATCGGCACGCGGTACTGCGCCAACAACTGCCCCTACAAGGTCCGGCGCTTCAACTTCTTCAACTACAGCACCGACAACATCACCAACCCCAAGGAGCTGGGGAAGGGCCCGGAGGTCAACTGGTCCACGACGCGGGAGATGCAGTTCAATCCCAACGTCACGGTCCGTGCCCGCGGTGTGATGGAGAAGTGCACCTACTGCGTGCAGCGCATCCAGGAGGCGAAGATCGCCGCCAAGCGCGAGCAGCAGGAGCGCGTGAAGGACGGCGCGGTGGTGACGGCGTGCGCGCAGACCTGCCCCACGGAGGCCATCATCTTCGGTGACCTCAATGACAAGGGCAGCAGGGTGGCCAAGCACGCCGCCAGCCCGCGCGACTACGGCATCCTTGCCGAGCTGAACACGCGGCCCCGCACCACCTACCAGGCCAAGATCCGCAACCCGAACAAGGAGCTGGAGCAAGCATGAGCACCAACACAACGCTCCAGGATGAGAACCCCGCCGTCCGCGCCCCGCTGGTGTTGGGGGGCAAGGACTTCCACGGCGTCACCACCGCGGTCTCGGAGATCGTCGAGCGCCCCACGCCCAAGCCCTGGATCCTGGGCTTCCTGATCAGCCTGGCGGTGCTGGGCATCCTGGGCGCCACGCTGGCGGACCTGGTGGGCGTCGGTATCGGTGAGTGGGGTCTGAACCATCCCGTCGGCTGGGCGTGGGACATCACCGGCTTCGTGTTCTGGATCGGTATCGGTCACGCCGGCACGCTCATCAGCGCCATCCTCTTCCTGTTCCGGCAGAAGTGGCGCACCTCCATCAACCGCGCCGCGGAAGCCATGACCATCTTCGCCGTGTTCGCGGCGCTCTTGTTCCCCGGCTTCCACGTGGGTCGTATCTGGTTGGCGTACTGGATGTTCCCGTTGCCCAACCAGATGAACATGTGGCCCAACTTCCGCAGCCCGCTGCTGTGGGACGTGTTCGCGGTCTCCACCTACGGAACGGTGTCCATCCTGTTCTGGTACGTGGGCCTGGTGCCGGACCTGGCCACGCTGCGTGACCGCGCCAGCACCAAGCTCCGCCAGATGGTGTACGGCATCTTCGCGCTGGGTTGGCGCGGCAGCCACCGTCACTGGGTCAACTACGAGCGCGCGTACCTGATGCTGGCGGGTCTCTCCACCCCGCTGGTGCTCAGCGTGCACACCATCGTGTCCTTTGACTTCGCGGTGAGCGTGCTGCCGGGCTGGCACACCACCATCTTCCCGCCCTACTTCGTCGCCGGCGCCATCTTCTCCGGGTTTGCCATGGTGGTGACGCTGATGGTGGTGGCGCGCGCGGCCTACGGCCTGCACGACCTGCTGACCATCCGGCACCTGGAGAACATGAACAAGATCATCCTCGCCACCGGCACCATGGTTGGCTACGCGTACGGCATGGAGTTCTTCATTGCCTGGTATTCCGGCAATGACTACGAGGTCTACGCGTTCACCAACCGCGCCTTTGGCCCGTACGCGTGGGCGTACTGGACGATGATCAGCTGCAACGTGATTGGCCCGCAGCTCTTCTGGTTCAAGAAGATGCGCACGTCCATCCCGGTGATGTTCGTCATCAGCATCACGGTGAACATTGGCATGTGGTTTGAGCGTTTCGTGATCATCTCCACGAGCCTCCACCGTGACTTCCTGCCGAGCTCCTGGGGCTACTTCCAGCCCACCATCATTGACATCAGCATGTTCCTGGGCAGCTTTGGTCTGTTCTTCACCATGTTCCTGTTGTTCGTCCGCTACCTGCCCATGATTGCCATTGGCGAGGTGAAGGCCGTGATGCCCGCGGCCAACCCGCACGGCGAGCACGGCGAGGATGAGCGTCACACCGCGGAGGCCGCCCATGCACACGGCTGAGACCAACGCCAAGCCCACGCGTCCGTTCGCGCTGGTGGGCTGGTTCAAGACGCCTGCGGAGCTGTACCACGCGTGCGAGAAGCTGCGGGACGCGGGGTTCAAGCACTTTGACGCGCACACGCCGTTCCCCGTGCACGGCCTGGAGCGCGCCATGGGACTGAAGCCCTCGCGCCTGCCCTGGATTGTGCTCTGCATGGGCCTGTTCGGGTTGTGCGTGGGCTTCGCGCTGCAGATGTGGACGCTGGGCGTGGACTACCCCATGAACATCAGCGGCAAGCCCTTCTTTGCCGTGCCCGCGTACATCCCGGTGGCCTTTGAGGTGACGGTGCTCCTCAGCTCCTTTGGATGCTTCCTGGGCATGTGGGGCCTCAACGGTCTGCCGCGGTTCTTCCACCCGGTCATGCAGCACCCGTCCTTCCACCGCGCCACCGACAACTGCTTCTTCGTCAGCGTGGAAGTGAAGGACCCCAAGTACGACGCCACCAGGACCCTCAAGATGCTGGAGGAAGCTGGCGCGCAGGAGCTGCAGGAGGTGGCGTCATGAAGAAGACCCTTTGCGCGTTGGCGCTGCTGGCGGCGGCGGTGGGTTGTCGCGGCCAGGTCAGCTCCGCCCCGCCCGTCCACATCATTCCGGACATGGACTACCAGCCCCGCTTCCAGGACCAGGAGGCCAACGCCTTCTTTGCCGACGGGCGCGCCATGCGTCCCCAGATTCCCGGCACGGTGGCCAGCGGCTACCTGAAGGAGGATGACGCCTTCTACCGCGGCAAGCAGGGCGACGCGTTCCTGGCCCTGGCACCCATCGAGGTGACCGAGGCCACGCTGCGTCGCGGGCAGGAGCGTTTCAACATCTTCTGCGCGCCGTGCCATGACCGCTCCGGCAGCGGCAAAGGCATGGTGGTGCAGCGCGGCTTCCCGCCCCCGCTGGACCTGGCCGGCGACCGCGTCCGCGGCCTCCCCGACGGAGAAATCTTCCACGTCATCAGCAACGGCGTCCGCAACATGCCCGCCTACGGCGCGCAGATCACGGAAGCGGACCGCTGGGCGATTGTGACGTGGGTGCGGGTGCTGGGGCGCAGCCAGCACGCTTCCATCAATGACGTTCCCGCGCAGATGCAGGGCAGCATCCAGGCGCCCGGAGGTACTCCATGAGCGCGCATGCACACGGCGCAACCGGCGCCGACGTGGAGCGGCTGGACAAGTCGGTCTCCGGCAAGCTGGTGACCATGGCCGCGGTGATTGCCGCCGCTGGCGTGTTGGCGTGCGGCGCCGCATTGGCCTCCGACGCCAAGCGCTTCTACTTCAGCTACCTGACCGGTTTCGCCTGGGTGCTGACGCTGGGCCTGGGCGGCCTGTTCTTCGTCATCATCCAGCACCTGGTCCGCGCGGGCTGGAGCGTGGCGGCACGTCGTCAGATGGAGTGGCTGGCGGGCGTGCTGCAGCTGGCCGCCGTCCTGTTCATCCCCATCATCCTGGGCGCGCATGACCTGTTCCATCACTGGATGAGCCCGGAGGCCGCGCAGGACCCCATCCTGATCAAGAAGGCGGGGTACCTGAACACCGGCTTCTTCTACACGCGCGCGGTCATCTTCCTGGTGGCGTGGTTCGGTCTTTCCTGGTTCTTCCGCGCCCAGAGCCGCGCGCAGGATGACAACGGGAACCCGGAGCACACGCTGCGCATGCAGGCCTTCAGCGCCCCCGCGGTGCTGGTGTTCGCGTTGTCCCTGACGTTTGCCGCGTTTGACTGGCTGATGAGCCTGGACCCGCACTGGTACAGCACCATCTTCGGCGTCTACATCTTCGCGGGCAGCGCCACGTCGTCACTCAGCGCTCTGGCGCTCATGACCATTGCGCTGCAGCGCGCGGGCATCTTCAAGTCGGTGAGCACTGTCGAGCACCAGCATGACATCGGCAAGCTGCTCTTCGGCTTCACGGTGTTCTGGGCCTACATCGCCTTCAGCCAGTTCTTCCTCATCTGGTACGCGAACATCCCGGAGGAGACCATCTTCTTCCGGCACCGCTGGGAGGAGGGCTGGCGCGGCATCAGCATCCTGCTCATGTTGGGCCACTTCGTCATCCCGTTTGCGTTGCTGCTCTCCCGCACCGCCAAGCGTAGCCGCCTGCTGCTGGGCATTGGCGCGGTGTGGATGCTGCTGATGCACTACGTGGACCTGTACTGGCTGGTGATGCCCAACCTGGACCCGCACGGCGCGCACTTCCACTGGATTGACGTGGCCGGGCTGCTGGGGCCCGCGGGCATCCTCCTGTTGTGGCTGGCCATCCGCGCCTCCCGTGACCCCGTGTATCCGCTCAAGGACCCGCGCCTGACGGAAACCAAGCTGAACGAGAACCTCTGAGGCGCCAGGCGCCCCTTGGAACCATTGAGGAAGCTGCCATGGCAGAGAGAGACGCACCTCCAAACCTGCTGATCATGGGCTCGGTCGTCGCCGCGGTGGTGGGCGTGACGGGAATTGTGATCAGCGTCCAGCAATTCTTCTCCTACAACGTGCAACAGGAGCTCTCGACGAAGGTCTACCAGTACGAGTCTCCGGAGCTGAAACAATTGCGCGCACAGGAGGAGGCCAAGCTGAACGGCTACCAGTGGGTGGACAAGGAGAAGGGCGTGGTGCGCATCCCGCTGCAGCGCGCCATGGAGCTGACGCTGGCGGAGTGGAAGACGCGTCCCACCACGGTGGCCGCCGCGCCCGCGCCGGAGCCCGGCAAGAAGCTGGCCCCCGAGGAGGTGGGCAAGCAGATCTGGTCCACCAAGGCCTGCAACGCCTGTCACACGCTGGATGGCGCTCCCGGCGTGGCGCCCACCTTCAAGGGCCTGTTTGGCAAGGAGGAGGAGCTGGCGGACGGGACCAAGGTCAAGGTCGACGAGGCGTACATCAAGGAGAGCATCCTGAACCCCACGGCCAAGCTGGTGAAGGGCTTTGCACCGGTGATGCCGCCCATGGCAGGACAGCTCAAGGATGAAGAGGTCGACGCAGTGATTGCGTTGATCAAGTCGCTGAAGTGACACGGGAGTTGTCGACGTGGCGGACCGCGTGGTGACCAGAGGGCGGAGGTGATGGTGGCAGGCGCCTTCCTGGCCCTGGCGGCCACGCTTGCGGGCGCGCCCGCGCTCCCCGCGGATGCCATGCCCGCCGAGCTGAAGGGCATTGGCATTGAGGAGCGTCCCGGCGCGGAGCTCCCGCGCGACCTGGTGTTTTCCAACCAGGAAGGGCAGAGCGTGACGCTGGGCAGCTACCTGGACGGTGAGCGTCCGGTGCTGCTGGTGCTGGCCTATTACTCCTGCCCCATGTTGTGCACGCTGGTGCTCAACGGACTCAATGACGGCATCAAGCAGCTGGCGTGGAACGCGGGAGACCGGTACCGCGTGCTCACCGTCAGCATTGACCCGCGTGACGGCGTGGACGTGGCGCGCGACAAGCGGGCCAACTACGTGAAGGCCTACGGTCGCGAGGTGCCGGCGCGCGGTTGGGATTTCCTGGTGGGGACCGAGGAGAACGTGCGCAAGCTGGCCCAGTCGGTGGGGTTTGGCTACCGCTGGGATGAAGGTACCCAGCAGTACGCGCACGCAGCGGGTGCGTTTGTGGTGACGCCGCAGGGGAAGTTGTCGCGAACCCTCTACGGTGTGGTGTTCCCCGAGCGGGATCTGCGCCTGTCCCTGGTGGAAGCCTCCGAGGGAAGAATGGGAGGCGCCTGGGAAAAGGTGCTGCTTTTCTGTTTCCACTATGACCCGGCAGCGCGCTCCTATGTGCTTGCAGCAACACAGGTGATGCGCCTTGGTGGCCTGCTGACCATGCTGGTGTTGGGTGGATTCCTTGCGTGGTTGTGGCGACGGGAGAGACAAGGGGCCCGTCCCATCACCCAAGCGGAGCGGTTGACATGAAAGAGGTCAAGCTGGATGGGTTCTGGTTGCCGCGGTCAGGCTCCACCCTCGCCCCGGAGATTGATTTCGGATGGAACGTGGCCATGTGGCTGTCCATCTTCTTCTTCGTGGGCATCATCGGGGCGCTGGTCATCTTCGTGATGAAGTACAAGCGGCGCTCGGAGAATGACGTCACCAGCACGGTGGACCACAACCTGCCCATTGAGATCACCTGGACGGTGATTCCCAGTGTGTTGTGCGTGCTCCTGTTCCTGGTGGGCTTCAAGGGCTTCATCCACGCCCAGGTGGCTCCCGCCGGCGCCATGGAAATCAACGTGACGGCGCAGCGCTGGAGCTGGTTGTTCACCTACGCCAACGGCGTGGAGAAGGACAACATGCTGGTGGTGCCCAAGGGCAAGCCGGTGCGCCTCATCATGAGCAGCCGCGACGTGCTCCACAGCCTCTACATCCCGGAGTTCCGGGTGAAGACGGACCTGGTGCCGGGCAACTACACCACGCTGTGGTTCGAGGCCACGGAGGCCGGTGAGACCACGCTGTTCTGCACCGAGTACTGCGGGATGAGCCACAGCGACATGCTGGCGCACGTCAAGGTGCTGGAGCCGGCGGAGTTCGAGAAGTGGCTCAGTGAAGAGGCCAGCGCCAAGGCCAAGGGCCTGCCGCCCGAGGAGCTGGGCAAGAACCTGTACACCGGCAAGGGCTGCAACGCCTGCCACAGCCTGGACGGGACGCCCGGGGCAGGGCCCTCGTTCAAGGGGTTGTTTGGCAAGGAGGAGACCCTGGCCGACGGAACCACCGCCAAGGTGGATGAGAACTACCTGCGTGAATCCATCCTCACCCCCGCTGCCAAGCTGGTGAAGGGATTCCCGCCGGTGATGCCCACGTTCCAGGGGCAGTTGAAGGATGAGGACGTGGCGGGCCTGATTGCGTTCATCAAGGCCCAGAAGTGAGCAGCACCGGATTCCTTGTTTGATTGATGGTTTGAGAAAGAGGTCGCGAGATGGCTGAGACCGCTGCGTCCCACGCGCATGCGCCCGCGCACGCCGAGGGGACCAACTACCTGAATGCGCAAAAGGGGCTGATGTCGTGGCTCACCACGGTGGACCACAAGCGCATCGGGGTCATGTACCTCATCAGCACGCTGGTGGCCTTTGGCCTGGGCGGAACGTTCGCCCTGCTGGTCCGCCTGGAGCTGCTGGGCCCCAAGAAGGACTTCCTCACGGCGGACCAGTACAACCAGGCGTTCACGCTCCACGGCGCCATCATGGTGTTCCTGTTCATCATCCCCGCCGTTCCGGGAGCGTTGGCCAACTTTGTGCTGCCCATCATGATTGGCGCCAAGGACGTGGCCTTCCCCAAGCTCAACCTGGCCAGCCTCTACGTGTACTGGGCGGGCGCCATCATCTGCCTGTCCGCGGTGCTCACCGGCGGCATTGACACGGGCTGGACGTTCTACACGCCGTATTCCACGGTGACGTCCACCTCCGTCATCAGCATGACGTTCGGCGTGTTCGTGCTGGGCTTCTCCAGCATCTTCACCGGCCTGAACTTCATTGTGACGCTGCACAAGCTGCGCGTGCCGGGGATGAGCTGGTTCAACATGCCGCTCTTCCTCTGGGCCACCTACGCCACCAGCGTCATCCAGATCATGGCCACGCCGGTGCTGGCCATCACGCTGGTGCTCCTGATTGCGGAGCGCGCCTTTGGCCTGGGCATCTTTGACCCCACCCTTGGCGGCGACCCGGTCCTCTTCCAGCACTTCTTCTGGTTCTACAGCCACCCGGCCGTGTACATCATGATCCTGCCGGGCATGGGCATCGTCAGTGAGCTGATTGCGGTGCACGCGCGTCGTCGCGTGTTCGGCTACCACGCCATTGCCTACTCCTCCATTGCGCTGGCGCTGCTGGGCTTCCTGGTGTGGGGACACCACATGTTCGTGGCGGGCCAGAGTGAGCTGGCGGGCGTCATCTTCAGCTTCCTGACGTTCTTCGTGGCCATTCCGTCCGGCGTGAAGGTGTTCAACTGGCTGGCCACGTTGTGGGGCGGCTCCATCGCCTTCACCACGCCCATGTTCTACGCGCTGAGCTTCCTGTTCCTGTTCACCATTGGCGGACTGACCGGCGTGTTCCTGGGCATCCTCAGCGTGGACATCCACCTGCACGACACCTACTTCGTGGTGGCGCACTTCCACTACGTGATGATGGGCGGCACGGTGATGGCGTTCCTGGGCGGCCTGTACCACTGGTGGCCCAAGATCACCGGCCGGCTCTACAACGACGGCCTCGGCAAGCTGGCGTGCATCATCATCTTCGTCGGCTTCAACATGACCTTCTTCACCCAGTTCATCCTGGGCTCCCGGGGCATGCCGCGGCGTTACTACAACTACCTGGACCAGTATCAGCCGCTGCACGCGTTCAGCACCTACGGCTCCTGGGTGCTGGGCGCCGGGTTCCTGCTGTCCTTGTTCGTGCTGATGACCAGCCTGCGCAGTGGCGCCAAGGCGCCGGCCAACCCGTGGGGTGGCGCGTCGCTGGAGTGGCACACGCAGTCCCCGCCGGTGACCGAGAACTTCCCGGGCACCGTCGAGGTCAAGCACGGTCCCTATGACTTCAACGCGGAGGGCACCAAGTGAGCGCCTCGCACTCCACCGCGCACGCGGCTGATACCAGCAAGCTCTCTCCGCAGTTCCATGTGGCGCACCACTTTGACAGCGCCGACGAGCAGTTCGACAGCGCCAAGCTGGGCGTCTGGCTGTTCCTGGTGACGGAAATCCTGCTGTTCGGCGGGCTCTTCTGCGCCTTCGCGGTGTTCCGTTCCTGGCACCTGGAGGCCTTCGTCTCCGCGCACCACCACCTGGACAAGGTGATGGGCGGCATCAACACCGTGGTGCTCATCTGCAGCAGTCTCACCATGGCGTTGGGCGTGCGCGCCTGCCAGACCAACAACCAGAAGCAGGCCACCGCGTTCCTGATTGCCACGCTCTTGTTTGCGGGCGCCTTCCTCGTCATCAAGTACTTTGAGTACAGCCACAAGTTCCACGACGGGCTGTTGCCGGGCCGCTACTTCACCTACGCCGGCGCGAAGTATCCCGACGAGAAGATCTTCTTTGGCATCTACTTCATGATGACCGGCATCCACGGCTTCCACGTGGTGTGCGGCATGGTGTTGATCGGGTGGGTGCTGTTGCGGAACATGAAGGGCCACTTCTCCAGCCGCTACTACGTGCCGGTGGAGTGCGTGGGCCTGTACTGGCACCTGGTGGACCTCGTCTGGATCTACCTGTTCCCGCTTCTGTACCTGGTTGGTTGACGAGGGAGGCTGGCAATGTCTGCACACGCACACGCATCTGAAGGACATGGGCACGGACACGGTCACGGCGGCGCCGACCACGTGCCGCACGTGCTGCCGCTTCCTTTCTACATCGGGGTCTGGCTGGCCCTGCTGGTCTTCACGGCCATCACCGTGGCGGTCAGCTACGTGGACTTCGGCATCTTCAACCTGGTGATTGCGCTGACGGTGGCGACGATGAAGGCGGCGATGGTCTCGCTGATCTTCATGCACCTGGCCTTTGACAAGAAGTTCAACGGCATCATCTTCGTCAGCTCGCTGGTGTTCCTGGCCATCTTCATTGGCTTCACCATGGCGGACACGGAGGGTCGTGGCCTGGCGGAGGGTATTGAGGCCAAGCACCCGCGCGACATCACCAACCCGTTCACGGGGACGGAGGATGAGCCGCTCCCCGGCGGGGCCACGAGCGCGGCCACCAGCGAGGCGAAGTCGGCGGCCCCGTCCGCGGGCGCCAGCCCCACGCAGACTCCTCCCGCGCAGGGCGGTGGTGCGGCGTCGCCGGCGGCGGGCAGCCCCCCGGCCGCGGGCAGCAACGTGGCGCCGGGTGCCGGTGGCGCACAGCCCGCCGCGCCGCAGGGCGAGACCAGGTAGGCTCTTCCCTCGTCCGACGACGGCCCTCTCCTCGCCGCCGTTGGCGCATCCGTCCATCCTCCTTCCAGCTTCGCGTTGCTCAGAGAGCGCCGGGCGAATTGGCGGCCTCCTCGAGCTCCAAGCCCACTTCTTCCGCGGGCACGGGCGCCGGCGCGGGCGCGCGTGACGGCGCGGCGTCCTTGGGGGCACGGTCCGTGGCGCGGCGTGCGCGCGACGTCGTGCGACGGGGCGCCGGGGCTCCCGGTCGCAACCGCTCCGCGGGAAGCATGGTGGGCAGCTCCTCCAGCGCAATGATGCCCTGCTGCACCAACGAGAGCGCGTGCTCCCGCATGGGGACCAGTCCGGCATTCAGCGCCGCGGACCGCAGGTCATCCAGGGGAAGTTGTCGACTGATGGCGCGCCTGACGTCGGGGCCGGCCAGCAGGACCTCCACCGCGGCAATGCGACCGTACGCCCCCGTTCCATGACAGCGCGCGCAGCCCTTCCCCTTGAAGGATGGGAACGGCATCTGCCCGCCGGGGAAGATCTCGCGCACCAGCGTCTCCGACGGCGTGTGCGGCGCCTTGCACTCGGTGCAGATGCGTCGGGCCAGGCGCTGCGCGAACACCGCCAGGAGCTCCGCGGCCACGGAGTTGGCGTGCATGCCCAGGTCGCGGAGGCGCTGCACGGCGTCCACGGTGTCATTGCAGTGCAGCGTGGAGAGCACCAGGTGGCCGGTCTGCGAGGCGCGGATGGCTTCCAGCGCGGTCTCCGCGTCGCGGATTTCCCCGACGAGGATCACGTCCGGGTCCTCCCGCACGAAAGCGCGCATGGCATGGGCGAACGCAAAGCCGATGTCCGGCCGCGCCTCCGTCTGCTGGATGCCGTCGATGGCGTACTCAATGGGATCCTCGACCGTGATCACCTTCCGCGACGCATCCTGCGCCAACAGCTGCAGCCCCGCGTACAGCGTGGTGGACTTGCCCGAGCCCGTGGGCCCCACCACCAGCACCATGCCCGCGGGCGTCTGCAGCAGCCGGCGGTAGGTGATGGCGACGTCGTGCGGGAAGCCCAGGTCCTCCACCGCGGGGATCCTGGCGTCATGGGGGAGCAGGCGGATGACCACGTGCTCACCGTGCAGCGCGGGTTGGGTCTGCACGCGCAGGTCAAAGACGTGGTCGCCCGCGCGCACGGTGCAGCGGCCTCCCTGGGGCAGACGACGCTCCGCGATGTCCAGCCGCGCCGTCACCTTGACGACGTTGATCACTCCCGCGAGCTGCTCGCGCGTCAGGCGGTACCGCGCCGCGTCCACCAGGTCTCCGTCGACGCGGAAGCGCACGCGCACGCGGCTCCCGTAGATCTCCAGGTGGATGTCGCTGGCGCGCTGGGCAATGGCGTCGAGCAGCAGGGAGTCCACCAGCGCCACCAGCTCCGGGGACACGTCCTGCTCATTGCGCATCATGTCCTTGATGTCGGTGGATGCTCCGCTGGCGCCGCTGGGTCGGGGGAGCTGGTTGAGGTCCACGCCGGTGGCCAGGCGCCTGAGGTCCGTGGGCGTCACCAGCGTGAAGTCGACGCCCGTGGCCCCGAGCGCCTGCGCCAGCTCCGGGTGCGCGGCGCGCGGATTGGTGGTGGCCGCCACCACGCGACCATGGCTCACCGCGATGGGAATGATCCGTTCATGCGAGCGGAACGCCTTGGGCACCGCGCGCGCCACCTGCGGGTCCATCTCACCAAAGAGCGTGTCGGCGTCGGCGAAGCGGAGGCCGTGGTTGGTGGCCAGCGCGCGGTACAGGTCGCGCTCATCCACGATGTTGCGCTCCACCAGCGTCTCACCCAGGAGCTTGCCCGCCTTGGCGGACGCCGCCGCGGCTTCCTCGACGACGGCACGACTCACCGAGCCCATGGACACCAGGTAGTCGCCGAGCCGCATGCCGCCTCCGCTCCCAACGACTTGGGATGGATGCGGAATCGGTGCCAATGCGCACCGTGTTCCCCGGGCGGAAAGACGCGAATCCTTGCGTGTTGCGTCGCGAGGTGCGGCCGTTTCTTGCGCGCGCGCGCAGCGGCTGCGCGGCGATTGGCGGACGAATGGGAGCGGCGCTGACAACGGCGCGGGACTCTTCCCCGACGACGATGGCGACGTGAACCTCCTGGCAATCCCTTCGCTCCCGCCAATGACATTGGCAGGCGACAAGAGAGGTTACGTCTTGCTCATCCCTTGGCAGCGAACTGCATTTCGCAGGCATCATAGGGAGGTGACGTCCGCCCTGCCGATTCGCCGCATGTTTGGCTGGACCTGTGCAGCCATGTTGATCTTCGACGTGGGCACAGGCGGAGAATTGAGGTGGCGTCTACATTCTG
>JBFMGU010000182.1:0-21848 GCA_040752415.1 Myxococcota bacterium | reverse complement strand
GACGGGTTGGGTGGGGGGAGGGGTGCGGGTTCAGACACGGCGGACCATCACACGCTTTCGGAAGGGCAGTATCTCCGGCGGAGGGCGGACGCTACCACGCCGTCACAAGCCGCCAACCTTTGTGGCCCCGGCGCTCTTCCGGTCACGTCCTCGTCCCCGCCCCGTTGCGCGGCGCGGCGTCTCTGCTAGCTTGCGCGACCCCCTGACGCACCCCGGCCGTGGCGCCGGGCATGAGGAGAATGCGCGTGACGGATGTTGACGGTCGCCAGAAGGCCAAGGCCCCACGTCGCAAGGCCGCCCGCAAGACGTCAGCTTCGCCCCGGGCGTCAGCTCGCAAGGCGCGCGGACCCGCCGCCACCGCGCTGGTCCAACCTCCGGACATCTCCATTGTCATCCCCGTCTACAACGAGGAGGCCATCCTGGAGAGCGCGGTGGAGAACCTCCTGCCGCGCGTGCGTGCGCTGGGGCGGTCCTTTGAGCTGCTCTTGTGCGCCAACGGCTGCCGGGACCGCACCATCCCCATTGGCCAGGAGCTGGCGGCCCGCCACCCCGAGGTCCGCGTGCTGGAGAGCCCGGCGCCCAACTACGGCGCCGCGTTGAAGATGGGCATGCGCGCCGCGGCGGGTAACGTCGTCATGTGTGACGAGATCGACCTCTGCGACACCGATTTCTACGCCCGCGCGCTGGACATCCTGGACCGCGGGGAGGCGGACCTGGTGGTGGGCAGCAAGGCCATGGCGGGCGCGGATGATCGTCGACCGCCGCTGCGCCGGGTGGCCACCCGGGTCATCAACGGGATGCTGCGCGTGACGTTGGGCTTCCGCGGCACGGACACCCACGGACTCAAGGCCTACCGCCGCACCGCGCTCCTGCCCACCATTGACGCCTGCGTGGTGGACCGCGACCTGTTTGCCAGTGAGTTCGTCATCCGCGCGCAACGGCAGGGCGTGGCGTGTACCGAGATCCCGGTGAGCCTGGAGGAGCAGCGCAAGCCCTCCATCCACCTGGTGCGTCGGGTGCCCAACGTGCTCAAGAACCTGGCGCGCCTGGTCTACGTGATCCGCGTGCAGTCTCCCTGACGCCCACGCTCCAGCTTCAGCTCGGGAAAAAAGCAGATGGCCGCGCCCTGGCTGCAGGCGCGGCCATCTTGTTTTCGGCCGTGGAGTCCATCGGCATCAGGGGGGCGTGGTCATTCCGCGCCGCGACCCTCCTCGGTACCGGTGTCCTCCGTGGTCTTCTCTTCGCCCTGCGTGGCCTGGGAAGCCGCGGCGCGTCGACCGGCGTTGCTGCTGCCGCCCTTGCGCCCCGCTTCACGGGCCAGCTGGGGGTTCTTGGAGAAGCTCCGCTCCTCGGCCGGGACCGCTCGCCCGCCCTTGCGACCTGCGTCGCGGGCCAGCGCCGGGTCCTTGGAGAAGCTCCTCTCGGAAGGGGCCACGCTCATCCCGCCCTTGCGCCCTGCGCTGCGAGCCAACTCCGGGTTCTTGGAGAAGCTACGCTCTGAGGGCGGGACGCTCATGCCTCCCTTCCTGCCGGCAATCCGGGCCAGCTCCGGGTTTCTGGCAAACCCCCGCTTGGCTGGCTGCACGGCGCCTGTGGGCGACTGCGGGCGCTGCGGGGTCGAATTCCTTTGGTCCTTCATGGCCTTGCCTTCCGTCTTCCCCCCGGTTGCACCTATGTAAGCGTGCAAAGGCGCCGTGCAAGGCCCAGGCACCGCAAAAAGCGTGTCAACCTGAACACCTGGATCAGGCCGTGTCACACCGGCGCGGGCCTGGCGGGCCTGACCGGTGGATTTGCTGGCGGTATGCCCGGCGTGATAGCGCGCGGGGCTCCGCGGCCCGTCCGCTGGGCCGGGATCCCCCACATCGAAGAGAGATGGCCCCATGTCCGGTCACAACAAATGGAGCAAGATCAAGCACACCAAGGGCAAGGCGGATGCCGCCAAGGGCGCCCTGTGGACCAAGCTGATCCGGGAGATCACGGTTGCCGTGCGCCAGGGCGGCGCCGACCCCACCGGCAACTTCCGACTGCGCAAGGCCATTGATGAGGCCAAGGCCAACTCCATGCCCAAGGACAACATCGAGCGGGCCATCCGCAAGGGCACCGGGGAGGAGGCGGGCGAGTCGCTGGAGGAGCTGGTCTACGAGGGCTACGGCCCCTCCGGCGTGGCCGTGCTGGTGGAGGTGACCACGGACAACCGGAACCGCACCGCCAGTGAAATCCGGTCCACGTTCACCAAGACGGGCGGCTCCATGGCCGCCAGCGGCGCGGTGGCCTGGCAGTTCAGCAAGAAGGCCTTCTTCTCCTTTGAGAAGAAGAACGGGGTGAACGAGGACAAGGTGATGGAGGTGGCGCTGGAGGCCGGGGCGGAGGACGTCATGGACTCGGGCGACACCATTGACGTCAAGGCGGAGCCCTCGCTCTACGGTCCGCTGAAGGACGCGTTCGAGAAGGCCGGGCTGAAGGCCGTCACCGCGGACATCACCCAGATTCCCCAGAGCACGGTGAAAATTACTGGCCATGACGCCGCTACCATGTTGAAGCTGATGGAGCGTCTGGAGGAATCGGATGACGTCCAGAAGGTTCACGCCAACTTCGACATTGACCCCGCAGAGATGGAGCAGCTTGCAAGCGGCTGACCTTCTCGGTGCCGGGGCGGGAGACCGTCGTGGCTGATCTCGGCGCGATGCGCGTGGTGGCGTCCCTTCCGTCGGGGGCGCCGGGGGAGACCCTGGTCTGCTCGCTGCCAAACCCCGGCGGTGGCTACCGGCCGGTGCTGGTCCGACGGGTCATGCACGCCGGCGCCCCGCCGGGCAGCGCCCACGCCGCCGCTGAGCTCCAGCGCGCGGCCTGGGTGCGTCACCACAACGTGGTGCAGGTGGTGGACACCATCAGCGACGGCGCCGGCGTGGCCGGTGTCTACGCCGCGTTCCCCGGCATCACGCTGGCCGTCCTCCTGCGGGAAGCGGCCATCACCGCCACGCCCATTCCCGGGCCGCTGGCGGTCTACGTGGTGGCGGAGATCTGCAAGGGCCTCCACGCCATCCACGAGGCGGCCGACGGCGCCGGCGCGCCGCTCTCCATGCTGCACACCGACCTGACGCCGGAGAGCGTGTGGCTGAGCTGGGACGGTGAGGTCCGAATCATGGACCTGGGCCTGGCCGCGCCTTCCATCCAACAGCGCGCCATGGAGGGCAGTGAGAGCCGGGTGTGGTTCGTCTCGCCGGAGCTGGCGCGGGGTGGGGGCGCGGATCGTCGCAGCGACGTGTACAGCGCGGCCGCCATCCTCTACCGCCTGGTCACCGGCCGACCGCCCTACAGCGGCGGCAGCCCCGCGGAGACGCTGCGCCTGGTCCAGGAGGCCCCGGTCCCCGACGCGCGCCAGCTGGCGCCCATGCTCCCGCCCGCCCTCGGTGACATGCTGACCACGGGCATGGCCAAGAACCCCACGGAGCGCTTCCAGAGCGCCGCGGCTTTTGGCACCACGCTGCAGCGCTTCCTGGACCTGGCGCGACTCACTGCCAGCCCGCAGGACCTGGCCGGTTTCCTCAGCAAGCTGATGCCGGAGGGGCACCCGCTGCGCACCAGCTGGACCCAGCCCATCATCCAGGCCTTTGAGGGCGTCCCCGGCGCGGCGGCGGAGGAAGTCCCGCCCGCGGCTCCCTCGCTCACGCTGGGTGGGCTCGGAGACCTCGGCGGCGACGGGGCGTCCATGCCCGGCACGTACGCGCCCCCGCCCCGCGCGCGCACCGGCACCATGCTGATGACCGCGGTGGCGCCGGAGACGCTGAGCGCGCCCGCGCCGTTGACGCCATCTCCCATGCCGTCTCCCGCGCCGCAGCCGTCCTACGCGGTGGAGCAGCCGGTGGTGGCGCCGGAGGAGCTCTCGTTGTCGGCGCTGGCGGACGCGGCGCGCGCCCAGGAGCCTTTTGGCAGCGGCGGCGACCCCGCGGCGGACCTGGACCGCGCCTTTGGTGCGTCGGCGGCGGCCTCCTCGCCTCCCGCGCCCGGCCCTTCGACCGTGGGGCTGCACCTGGGCCATGGCCTGCACTTCTCCGAGGAGGTCACCGTCCCCGGCGGCGGCGTGATGGCACCGCGGTCCCAGGTCGAGGACGCCGTGGTGCTGCCCGAGGTTGCCCCCGACGGGGCCATCTCGCTCCCGGGAACCGTGGCCCGGCCCGCTCCCGACGGCGCCATTGCGCTTCCGGCCGCGCCACCGCGTCCCGCCCCGGCGGGGATGGCGGAAGGCGGCATTGCCCTCCCGCCACCGCCAGCTCGACACGCCACCACGCTCGCGTCGTTGCCCGCTGCGCCGGCGGCACCCGTCGCGCCCACCAACTTCGCGGGGGAGCCGGTCTCCGTGCCGCCTCCGCCCGCCGCCCAGCCCGTGCCATTGGACGGCGACCTGCTGTTCGAGGGCACCGAGGCCGCGCCGCCTCCCGCGTTGGCCGGGACGCCCGTGGCCTTGGAGCCTCCCCGCGGACTTCCCGCCAGTGCCGTGGCGCCGGCGGCGTCGTTGGTGCCCGCGGCAAGCTCCACGTCGTTGGCGCCGGTGGAGGATGCACCCAGGCGCGGCGCGGGGAAGGTCGTCGCGGCGGTGGGTGGTCTGGCCGTGTTGGCGGCCGCGGGCTGGTTCTTTGTGCTGGGCCCCGGCAAGGCGATGTTGCAGGGCGAGGAGGAGAAGCCTCCCGAGGTGGCGGTCAATACGGCGCCGCCCGCTCCCGCTCCAACCCCGGCTCCGCCGCCCGAGCAGCCTGCTGCCTCCGGTGGACCTGCGCCCGCTTCCGCCGCTGCGCCGACGAGCGCGGGGGCACCCGCCGCGGGTGGTTCCTCGGGAGCAGCCGTGGCCGCGGTGCCGCCGCCGGTGGAGCCGCCGCCTCCGTCTCCGCCGGCCCAGCCGGATCCGCCGCCGGTGGAGCCGCCCCCGCCCGCGCCGCCCGAAGCGCCCGCGTTCAAGTTCCCCAAGGGCATGGGCGCCGTGGCGGTGACCGCGCCGGCGGGGTCCATCATCTACATCAACGGCAAGAAGATGCCGTTCAAGACGCCGGTGGACCCGCTGCCGCTGAAGCCTGGTCGCTACCGCATGAAGCTGGTGCACCCGGCCACCAAGACCAAGGTGCAGGAGAAGGTCACCGTGGTGAAGGGCGAGATGGCGCAGCTCAGCATGGACGCGCCGCCTCCGCCGCCCGAGCCTGCCGTCGAAGAGAAGCCCAAGGCGCCGCCGCCTCCGGGTGAGGAAACGCCCGCGGCGGAAGAGAAGCCCAAGCGCAAGAAGCGCGGTGCACGCGCGGGTGGTCCGCCGCCGCCCCCGCCGCCTCCGCCGCCACCCCCGCCCTGATGCGCATCCTGGGAGTGGACCCCGGCAGTCTGAAGACGGGTTGGGCCGTCGTCGACGCTGGGGCGGACGGCAAGCCCGCTCACGTCGACAACGGCGTCATCATCCCGCGTGAGGAAGCACTTCCCGCGCGGCTCACGTTCATTGCCGGCAAGCTCGGTGAGGTCATCGGGACGTATCGCCCGTCGGTGTGCAGCATCGAGACGGCGTACCACTCCAAGAACCCGCGCAGCGCGCTGGTGCTCGGTCAGGCGCGTGGTGCGGCGCTGGTGACGGTGGCGCAGGCCGGTCTCCAGGTCTTCGAGTACGGCCCCATGCAGGTGAAGCTGGCGGTGACGGGTACTGGTCGTGCGGGCAAGGAGAGCGTGCAGGCCATGGTGGCGGCGCTCATGGGGCTGGGAGAGGTGGCGCAGGAGGACGCCAGCGACGCGCTTGCCATTGCGCTGACGCACGCGTTCCTGACCCGTCGACCGAAGCAGGTCCTGGCCGCGCTCCCCACCGGCCCCTCCCGACGCGCCAAGAAGGGTTCCCGACGTGCGTGGGAGGACGTGCTGCGCAACCAGGGCGTGGTGCGACGCTGAGCGTCAGGTGGCTGTTCCCCCGGCGACGGCCCCAAGACGCGCAGGCGGAGACTGAAGCGGTCCGCCTCCAGCTCCGGCAATTCGCCGTTGTGCCGTGCCCTGCACTGACGGTGGTTGTCGGCTCCGCCGGCGCCATGATCCCCACATGGGACTGCCGGTCTTGGCGATTGATCCGTCTCCCAGCGCTGCGGAACGGGTCCCGCTCAGCTGAGAGCAACGCTGCAATGGTACCCGAACGCCTTCCGACGCGACGTTCTCGAGCCCCTGCGTTCCGCGACCGATTGGAGAGCGTCGGTGGACGAAGAGGGATTGGAGTGGCTCCGCACGCTGCTCCCCGTGATCGCCACCGCCTTCACGCTCCCCGGCGCCGCCGTTGAAGACGTCCTTGCGAGGATCCACGAAACCGATGAGGAAAGGCTGCGCAAGGAGCTGCAGGGCGAAGTCGGGGTCTTCATGCGCGGCCTCGTTCTCCTCGCCGCAGCCTCGGAAGCGGTCGTCGATGTCCGCCCCTTGCCCGCGGCGATCGTGGAGTGGTGCGACGAGTCCTTTCTCGCCGTGCAGGCCGCCGTACGCGCGCTTCGCGCTCGAGGAATACCGTTGCCGTTCGAAGTCACCATCCCCGGCTTCACCCCGAAGCAATGGCGGGAGCGGTGGGCTGCGCGGACCTTCCAGGACCTTTCGGATGAGGCGGCCGCGGAGCTCACCAACGCGCTGCAACGGCGACCACGGTACATCCAGCGCACCATGACGTATCTCCTGGACACCAACGCGGTCTCCGCGTGGTTGGAGGCCCCACGCCTCAAGGGCAACTCGAAACGATCACGGTCTCCGCCATGACCGCCTGGGAGATCGATCGGGGGTTGCTCCGTGGTCTTCAACCCACCGCTTCCACGTCCTCGCTCGCGTCGGTGTCCACCGTCTCCTCCTCGGTGGCGCGACGCGGCTTCTTGAGCGGGCGGAAGAAGCTCTCGGCGAGCGACTCGTCGCCCAGCGTGATCACCAGCTGCGGGTGCATGGTGGTGTAGACCCGCTGCGCGCGCAGCAGCGCCGTCCGACGCTCCCCCTGCGCCTTCATCTCCGGGATGAAGCGCGCCTCGCGCTCCTTGATCGCGGCGTCGATCCGGGCGTGCCACTCACGCAGTCCGACCGCATAACCCTTCAGCGGCTCCATGGCCTGCTGCGTCTCCAGCTGGCTGATGAGGTGCGCCACGAAGCGGTTCTGCGCGTCGTCGGCCATGCCCTTCACGGCCTCCGACGGCTGCACGTGCATCAACGTGGTGTAGCGCGGGTCCTTCACGTTGCCGTTCACCAGCGCCCGCCCCTGGACGCCCAGCGAGATCACCTCGTTGTTGACCTTGCCGACCAGGTCGTGACCTCCGCCGTGGCGGCCACGCGTTCCCACTGTGCCTGCTCCCACGCGTCGTCGTCGGCGCCCAGCTCCTTGCGCGCCTTCTGCACGCCGTCCACCAGGCCCTGCGTCTCCGGTCGTGAGCGCAGCCGGATGCTCAGGAACCGCAGTGCGCGCAACGTGGTGGATGCTCCGTGTGCCTCCGTCAGCTTCTGGATGTAGCCCTCCCGTCAGGTTGTTAGAGGCCTATAGGCGCACGACGCACGAAGCGGCGACGACGCTCCTCCGGAGCCGCCCCGGAACCGCGTCGTGGGCCCGCTGCGCGCCGCGGAGTGCCGTTCACGGGGGTGCGGGGGCGCGCTAAGGTGTTGCGCATGACCAAGTCGCTCGTGCCCGCCTGCCTGACGTTGTTGGTCCTCGTTGGTCCAGTTTCCGCCCAGACCCAGGAGTGCCCCCCCGACAGAGTCGATCACTGTCCCACGGACGGGGAGCTCGGGTGCGAGCCCTTCGACCCGGACCTCTGTCCCGAGTCCAGAGACCCGCTGGGCTCCTGCGACGTCAATGGCAGCCCCTGCTACGGCTGCCCCTACTGCGATTTCGAGTGCCCCGCGTTGCCCTGCGACCCCCTGCCCACCCCCTGCCTCATCGTGGTCGAGACCTCGTACCGCACGAATGGCAAGACCTGCCCCGGGTGTCCCATCTGCAGAAACCACCCAGGGTTCGGGTTGGACGGTCCCACCGGCACCGTCGACACGGCCTACCCCTCCTTCTACGGCAACGGGTGCTCGTTCGAAGTTGTTGACCAGGTGGAGGTGCGCGAGGGTGACGCGGTCCTGTGTACGGCACAGCTTCCCGCATCCGGTTGCACCTGGGGGTGCACCAGCACGGTGGCGCTGGCGGATGGCCCGCATACCGTGGCTGCCTGGGTCCGGGGGCCCCCACGCGACGGTGGTGCGGCCGGAGAGCAGCAGTCCAATCCCCTCACGCTCACTGTGGAGACGTTGGTGCCCACCGCGGTCTCCTTCGCGGCGGGAGCTCCGCCGGTGCTCCTCTACGTGGGCCAGGCCACCGCGGTGGAGGTGGAGGTTCGCGCCGACGGCGTGCCGTTGGTGGGGCCGGGGGTCGGTGATGTCCTGTTCACCGCGGTGCAGGGAGAGACCACCCTCCCGCTGGGCACCGACACCGACAACGACGGAGATGGTCGCTTCATCACCACCTGGGCTCCGGATGAGAGCCTGCTGGGAACCTGGACCATCCAGGCCGTGTACTCCGGCTGCGACGACGTGGCGGCGAGCATGGCGGAGACCACCACCGTGGTGTCGCGGGATACCGCGCCGCCGGTGCTCACGCTGCCCGGAGCCCTCACGCTGGAAGCGGGCACCATGGGCTACCGCGTGGTGACGTACGCGGTCACCGCCTCCGACAACGCCACCGCCGCACCCGTGGTGAGCTGCACGCCAGAGTCGGGGAGCCTGTTTGCGCTGGGGCTGACCAACGTGGCGTGCACGGCCACGGACGAGGCGGGCAACACCGGCACGGGGTCATTCACCGTCCGCATCCAGGACACGCGGCCGCCGCTGGTGAGGATCTCCGTGGCCAAGCAGGTGACAACCACCAATCCCGACGGCGCTGTTGTCACCTTCTCCGCGAGCGCGCAGGACGTGGCTGCCGGACAACGTCCCGTGAGCTGCACTCCGGCGTCGGGAAGCTTGTTCCGCGTGGGCACCACCGGCATCCGCTGCAGCGCGAGTGATCTTTCCGGAAACACCGGCGTCGCCTCGGCCAGTGTCAAGGTCGTCTACCGCGCACCCTGAGCGCCGCAGCGATTTTGACCTCCCGTCCCCGCTGATGTGGGTACGGCTGCGCGACGCGCACGAGGTGGCCCTGACACACCTCCCAACGCGCCCCCGACACGTCCGGAGGGGGGGCGGGGAGGGTCCCGGGTAGGGGTCAGAAGGTTCTGGGGGGTACCCGGGACGCTTCCCGCAGGCCGCGGAAGGCTCTGGGCGCTACCCGCACCGGTTCCGGCGAGGGGGCCGACCGTTCCGGCCGCCACTTCATGGCGGGCCCTCGCCCAGGACCCCAGCCATTCACGTTTGGCTGGCGTGCCGGTGCGGAGGACCCAGTGGGAGCGTCCCCCCGGGAAACCGCACCGCCTCAGGGCAGGCCGGCCACGGACGTGTAGTCGAAGCGCACCAGCACGTCGTCGACCCGGTTCAGGTCCAGGCCGTCGCTTCCGTTGCGGCTGATGGACTCCGCAGGGATGAACAACGCGTGCTGGCCGTACAACCCGCGACCCGCCAATTCCAGCGAGTCCCCATTCTCGTACGCGTCCAGCTCGAACTCCTGCCGCGGCACATTGAACGTCGCCTCGATGCGCGCGCGCGTGAAGTTCCCCACGGCGGCCGTCGCGTTATCCACCATCGGAACGTCGTTGGGCTCTCGGAACAGGTTGCGCGCGGGGCGGACGGAGGCGCTCTGCATGAGCGGCTCACCGGGGAGGGGTGCAACACACCACTGGCTGTGGAAAGTGTCGGCCTTGTGCAACTCCACGCGCGTGAACGACGGCGGATTGCTGCCGCGCCACATGTCCGGCCCACCCTGGATGGAGGCATTCACGCTCCACACGCGCTCGGCGCAGTCGCCACCGGCCAGGATGCTCACGCCGCCGGCTGAGCCCAGCCCGATGCGCCCCAACGGCTCCAGCGAGAACGGGATGCGCTGCCCCAGGTAGGCTCCGTCGGGGGCGAACACCGCGAAGCGCGGGTCCGAAAGCAACATGCGGAAGCGCTCGGTGGGGGTGAGTGGCTGGGTCAGTCCTTGCGCGGTGGTGTCGGAGAGCTGCAGGAGCTGGTCGCGCAGGCTCACCACCGCCTTGAAGTCCTCCGGCAGGCTGCCGTTCACCCGGCGCGTGGCCACGGCGGTGCGCAGGTCATCAAGCACTGCGTCCAACTCGGACGGCTGCGCCGCGTCCAGCACCGCGGAGCGCAGCGCAAGGCTCTGCTGCGACTCGTACTCGTAGGCGCGCACCGCCAGGTAGACCACGCGCTTGGCCAGGCGCATCTTCCGGGCAAAGGCGCGCACGGCCTCACTCAGCCAGAAGTCCTCCGCCAGCGGCATCACGGACGCGCTCCCTCCGCGCACGCGCGCCAGCTCCTGCGCTCCCTCCACCATCAGGGCCGCCACCGCGACACGCTGGTCGGCGAAGCGGTTGAGCGCCATTTCCAGGTCCTGCCGGGCCTGCGTGATGCGCAGCGCCGCCGAGCGCGCGCCCACCAGGTTCATGCCCGCGTCATTCATGCAGCGCTGGGCCTCCAGCTCGTTGTCGAGCTGCTCGATCACTGCCTCGTGGGCCAGGGTGGCCACCTCGACGCCGTAGTCCGCGGTACGCGCGGTGAGCTTGACGGCCACCTGCGCCGCCGCCGCGGCGCACGTGAGCAGCGAGATGCCGTTCCAGTCGCCGGCCGCCGCCACCCCGCAGTCGTTGACCGCCTGCAGCGCGTCGTCCGTCATGTTCGCGACATAGGCGATGCCCTTGAGGATCCCCACGGAGGACCGGTACGCGGTGTTGGCCTCCTCCTTGGCGTCCTGCGCAGTGATGAGCAGGATGCATGAGCGCATCGCCACGTCGTAGGCTTCGGTCTTCTCCGCCAGCTCCGACCGCGCCGCGGACACCGCCGTGGCCAACCCGCGCACCTCCAGCGCCGTCTCCCCCAGCGAGCCCTGGTAGCAGGACGCGGGCAACCGGCTGTCCTCGTCCAGGGGCAACCCGCTGACGGAGCCGTATTGCTGCTCACACGCGGCCTTGGCGTGCGTGATCTGGTCGACGCTGGCCGAGGAGATGTCCACGTCCCCCAACGTCGAGAGCGCGATTGGGGCCACCAGCTCGACGAAGCCAGCGAAGCACCGGTAGCAGGCGCCCCCACCGGCCTCGGGGCAGCCCGTGGCCAAGAACGTGGTGGAGGAGCAGGTGGCTTGCGCGATGTCGTTCATCTCGGGTGAGCGGAAGCGCACTGCGTTCCCCGTCAGGGCCGCCAGCTTGCGCACCATGCACACCTGCGCGTCCACGTCGCGGGTGCGGAGCCGTCCCAGGTAGCGCTGGGCGTCCACGCTGCACTCCGGCCGCACGTAGCAGTTGTTCCCCGAGATGTTGCCGGCGGTCTCCAGGATGTCCTCGGAAGCAAGACCGGCCACGTCGCCACACAACGAGAGGACCTGGTCGCCGTACCGGCGTCGCACCTCCAACTCGCGCTGGGCCTGCTCCTGGGCGGTGAGCGCGCGCTCCAGGGTGCGGCCCTCACGCTGCTGCCAGGCGCTGCGCGCGGCGGCCAGCGCGGCGTCCGCGTCGGCCACCTGGTCAGGAGCCCAGCCGGAGGTGTTGCCGCCCACGCCGATGAGGAAGTCCGAGACGGCCCAGAAGCGCGAAGGGGCGCTCGCCTCGTCGCCGAGGAAGTACAGCGGCAGGTCCTCGTCCTCAATGCCCAACGGGTTGCGGCCGGAGCGGTGCGCGGCAACCTGCGCCAGGAAAGCTCCCATGGCCCGCTGCAGCGCGGCATCCACCTCTTCGGCCTTGCCGGTCCACGCCGGCACCGGCTGCCCCGCCGCCGTGGCCGCTTCCACCGCGCGCTGCTGCAGGAGGAGGGCCTGGGGGCGGATGAGCTGGACGTAGCGCAGCACCTGCAACGCGTGCTGCAACACGGCCTCACTGGGCGTGGAGCGGCCGGTGTCCACCAGGCGGCGCGCCAGCTCCACCTGGACGCGCAGCGTCTCCAGCATGGCCACGGGCAGTGCGTTGGCTTGCGTGTGCCGCGCCCGCAGTGGGCCCGCGCCACCAATGAACTGGCGGTAGTCGGGGGCGCGCAGTGCGTCGGTGCCGAGGCGGTCCACCGCGGTGGCCATGCGCGGATGCAGCAGCAGCAGCCAGCCGCGCAGGCTCCGGTCAAACAGGTCCGCCGGCGTGGCGGGCGCGGCGTCGGAGCCCGGGGCGCGCCGGATGATCTCCGCCAGGACCTCCCGCTCGGTGGCCTCCCTGGCCAGCAGTGCATGCACTTCCAGCCACTGGCTGAGCAGCGCCTGGAGGTACGCCTGACGCGGGTGGAACGGGGCTCCCGGAGCTCCATTCTGGTCGTCGACCAGCAGATCCAGGAGCGTCATGAGACGCGCAGGGTCCAGGCACGTGCCGCCCGACCAGATGGCGGCCAGGCGTGCGGCGTTGTCGTTGCCCGCGGGAGCAACCGGAGGCACGGTGTTGCGCAGCGCGTCCAGCTCGTCCACGCACTCCTGGAGCAGGGCGGCGGCCGGCCTCTTCCGTGCGTCGCCGTCGGGGAGGTCGCGCTGCGTGGACAGGTCCAGGCCCGCGGCCCGAGCACCCCACGCGCACGCCAGGTCCCCCGAGTTGCTCCCCGCCACCGTTCCGAAGCGCGAGCCGGCGAGCGAAGCGTCATCCCCGGCGACGGGGGCCGCGCACGAGAGGGACTCCTGGCAGGCCGGGATCACCCGAGGCAGGACGCAGATCGAGGTGACCTGGATGCCTGCTGGGCCCGTTGGCTGCCAGGCGAGCGGGCCGGGACGATCGTCGTTGCTGGCCGTGAAGCTCAGAGCCACCGGCTCAGCGCGCGGGGAGGCCAGGGCCTGTGCCGTGCAACCGGTGGCGGCCGACAGAGCCGCGCACTCATCCCAGAGCGCCTCCGGGTAGGACCGGGAGTCGTACTGCGGGCCTCCGAACCCGGAGCCCACCAGGGTGAGCGTGCCTGCCGGAAGCCTGCCTGCACACGCTACCGCCACCCCGTCCACCGCCAGCGGCGTCCCGGGGGCCATCCGCACCGACAGCGTGCTGAAGTTCAGCCGGTCCAGCGCGCCCAGCACCGTGGCCACCAGCGGTCCCCCGTCGGTGGCGCTGGGGTTGAGGTAGCCCGGGGCGTTCAAGGTCAACGTGGTCTGCCCCAGCGCGGTCTGGCTGTGCGTGAACCCTTGCGCCGGGCGCAGCAGCAGCCTCGAGGTGGCGGCGCGGCTGACCGCGAGCAGTGAGGCCTCGTCGAGGCCGCAGGCGTCCGCGCGCGGTTCTCCGGAAATCAGCGAGTCGGCCAGCTCCGCCGCGTGCGCCGCCGCGGCATCCCAGTCCGGCGGAGTGACCGCCGCGCGGTGCGTCTCCATCCAGGGGCCAACCTGGCGGGCGCGGGTCACGTCGTGGAGCGGAGCCTCTTCGGCGGGAACCGGGGGCGCGGTGGCGCCGCCGGGCAGCGCCCCGCTCCGCACCAGCGCCAGCGCCCAGACCTCCGAGGGGCGGACGGGGTTGTCCAGCACGCCGGACGGAATGAGGACCACGGTGGCGGTCAGCGTCACGTCCGTCGCCACCTGCACCCCCACCAACGGCGCCCACCCTTCGAGCAGCGCCTCCACGTCCATCCCCGGCAGGACCTCGTCCTCCACCACGCGGATCCGGGGCAGTTGCAGGAAGGTGTAGCCGAGCAGGGGGTGCCGCTGGAGGCTCCCCACCCATGCTCCGGTTGGCAGCATCACTCGCGACTCATCGCGCAGCACGATCACCGCGGACTCCGACGTACCGTGGACTTCCGCCTTGAGATTCGCCAGCGCCGAGCGTGTGACGGTGGGGCCCTCCAGCCGGCCCAGATCCCAGTTGTAACCGCGGATGTACTGGAGCTGGGCGTTGCCCTCGTAGACGCCGGAAATGTCCGCACCGGGCGGCGGGCTCTGCGGTGGCGGGGGCGGGGGCGGCACATAGGCGGCGCCCTCCACCGACACCACCTCAACGCGACTGCCGGAGTAGACCTTCACGGTGCCCAGCTCGTCGCCGGCGAGGGGACGGGTGAGGCGAACGCCCACGGTCAGCTCGGAACGCGCCGACACGCCCTCCGCCCGACACTCCCGGCCAAACGGCTCGGCCGGAGCGCATTGCACCTCCACCACGTCATCACCCAGCACGCGCACCGCCCCCAGCGCCGTGCCCTCGGTGAGGACGCGCAGCTCCTGGGCCTGAGCCACGTCGGGGACCTTCACCAACAGGGGCCAGACCCGCCACGGCGCCTCGAACTCCGGCTGCGCGGTCACCACGATCTCGCTGTCGGTGGCGGCGCGGCAACGGCCGAACTGGTCGCAGACGTTGCCAGCTCCGCAGGGCGCCTGCTCCGTGCAGTCCGCCAAGCACTCCCCGAGCACGCAGTGGGTGCCGCAGGGGCAATCCCCGTCGGATACGCAGCCTGCCCCCGACGCCACCAGGACCGGGTCCGGTATGCAGCGGGAAAGCGCCGGCGCGCCGCCGTCATCCTGCCCGGCGTCGCCCTGCCCGGCGTCCGGGTAGCCACCATCCGCGCCGCCCGACGAGCTGGAGGCCGAAACCGCCCCCGAGGAGCTGGATGTGCTGGAGGCCTCCACGCTGGTGCTGCTGCCCTCCCCGCTGGACGAGGACGTTGCGGGCGCGCCGGAAGATGTCGCCTGGCTGGAGGAGGTGACGCCGCTGGACGACGAGCTGCCGGACGTGATCGACCCGCTTGAGGACGCGGAGCCGCTCGACGAGGCCGGGCTGCCGGACGTGATCGACCCGCTTGAGGACGCGGAGCCGCTCGACGAGGCCGAGCTGCTGGCAGATGTACTGCCACCCGTAGAGCTTGAGGACCCGGCTGAGGAGCCCGTGCCGGTTGCGCCTGAAGAGCTGCTCGCGGAGCTTGCGCTCGAGAACGACGCGCTGGATGTGGAACCCGGCTGGTCCGTGCCGCCTGACGCCCCCGACCCGGTCCCGCCCGGACCGGTGCAGGCTCCCAGGAGCAATGTGTATGCAATCGGCAGACGTAGCGCACGCATCAGGATGAGCTCTCTTGTTGGAGGGCCGCGAACGGTATCGGGACGTGGGATCACCGGTCAACCGATCGGTGGCGTACGGAATTCCACGACGTCATTCCTCAGCATGCCTCAACCAGGTTGCCAACCGTGTCGCGGCCGGTTGCGCGCCTTCTGCACGCCCTCCACAGCCCATGCGTCTCCGGTCGCGGGCCCAGGGCGGATGCTCAGGAACCGCAGTGCGCGCCGCGTGGTGGGTGCTCCGTGCGCCTCCGTCACCCGGGACGGCTTCTGTGGGGGGGCAGAACGCTCTGGACGCTCAATGTGACGGCGGGGGCGGCGACAACATGAGCTGCCGGGCTTGTTGGATGACCGAACCCATGGGTTGTCCCGGGCTGCACCGCGGAATGCCGCGTTGACCTCGCTCCGTGTCGCTAGAGGTCGCCTTCGCGCCAGTCGTCGGGGGGGCGGTCTTCCGCGGGGACGGCGCGCTCGGTGGGCGCGGTGCCGGAGATGAACACCTCGCGGAGCGCGTCGGTCTGGCCTTCCGCGGCCAAGAGGCCGGTGCGCGGGTCCACCTCGTGGTGCTCCACGCCTTCGGGGACGGGGAATTCCCGGATGGGCGCGCCCTGCAGGATGGTCCTGTAGAACTCCAGGAACACCGGCGCGGCCGCACGACCGCCGGCCTCCTGCGGCCCCATCGGCTCGTGGTTGTCCATACCCACGTAGACGGCGGTGCACAGCCCCGGCACGCAGCCCACGAACCACGCGTCGCGCGCGTCATTGGTGGTGCCCGTCTTCCCCGCCACCGGCCGACCCAGCTCCTTGATGCGCCACGCCGTCCCGGACTCCACCACGCTCTGCATCATCGAGAGCGTCACGTACGCGGTGGCCGGGTCCAACACGTCCACCTTCCGCACGTCCGCTTCCTCCAGCACCGTGCCATCCACCGTCTTCACCTTCTCGACGATGACCGGCTCCCCATACCGTCCCTCGTCGGCGAAGGTGGCGTAGGCGTTGGCCAGCTTGAGCGGCGTGACCTCACCGGTGCCCAGCGCCAGCGTGAGGTTCATGGGCCACTTCTCGCCCAGGCCCACGCGCGTGGCCAGCTCCACCACCTTCTCCGGCGTCAGGCTCTCCACCAGCGTGATGCTACAGATGTTCACGGAGTGGGTGAGGCACTCACGCAGGCGGATGTCACCGCGGAAGCGTCCGTCGCTGTTCTCCGGCTTCCAGTCGCGGCCCGCGCCCTTGTCGGCAAACACCTTGGGTGCGTCGACGAGGATGGACGCGGGCGTCACCACCCGGCTCTGGATGGCCGCCGCGTAGATGAACGGCTTGAACGCGCTGCCCGGCTGCCGACGAGCCATGGTCGCGCGGTCAAAGCTGCTGCGCGCAAAGTCCCAGCCGCCCACCATGGCGCGCACGCGTCGCGTCTCCGGCTCCACCGCCACCACCGCGCCCTGCACACGCGGGTACTGCTCCAACGCCACCAGCAGCCCCGTGGCCGCGCCCTTGCTCGCCTTGTCCTCGAGGAGGCGCACCAGCACCACGTCGCCTTCCTGCAGCACGTCGGCGGGGTCGCGCGGGGTGGGGCCCAGGTCGCCGTAGCGGTTGGCGCGCGCCCATTTCATCGTCGAGAATTCCATGGTGCCGCGCGTGGTGCCCAGGTCCACCGTGACGGTGTCGGCGGCGCTGTCGACCTTCACCACCACCACACCGACGAGCGAGCCGGGGTCCTTGTGCGCCAGCCGCACCTGCTCGGCGGCCTCCTGGGGGCTGCGCTCGGCCACCTTGGGATCCACGCGGCTGAGGTCCCACACCAGCTGCGCCCGCTCGACGGGGTCCCTGGGCAGACGGTCCTCCATCTCCTGCTGCACCGCCGTCAGGAAGTTGCGACGCACATCCGCGTCCAGCCGCATCAGCGGCCCGCGGTAGCCCATGCGCTTGTCGGCTTCCGCCAGGCCCTGGCGCAGCGCGCGGTGCGCGGCCACGTCCATGCGCGCGTCCACGGCGGCGTAGGCCACCAGGCCCTGCTGGTACACCATCTCCTCGCCGTATTTTCCGATGAGGTGCTGCCGGATGTCCTCCGCGTAGTACGGCGTGCGGTTCAGGTACTCGGCGGGTGGGCGCTCCCGCAGCAGCGGAGCCTTCATGGCCTCGGCCACCTCGTCGGGAGGGGCAAAGCCGCGCTTCTCCATCTGCTGCAGCACGTACGCGCGACGCTCGAGCGTGCGGTTGGGGTTGTAGATGGGATTGATGCGGTTGGGGCTCTTGGGAATGGAGGCCAGCACCGCGCACTCCGCCAAGGTCAGCTCACCCACGTGCTTGCCAAAGTAGGTCTGCGCCGCCTCCTCCACGCCATACGCGCCATTCCCGAAGTAGATCTGGTTCAGGTACAGGAAGAGGATCTCGTCCTTGGTGAAGGCCTGCTCGATCTTCCAGGCCAGGACCATCTCCTTGATCTTGCGGTCGTAGGTCTGCTCCGGCGTGAGCAGGAAGGTCTTGGCGGTCTGCTGGGTGATGGTGCTGCCCCCCCGACGTGCCGAGCCCAGCAGCTGGTGCTTGATCTCGGTGAGCACGGCGGCCAGCAGGCCGGAGAGATCCACGCCGCTGTGCTCGTAGAAGTCCGCGTCCTCGGCGGCCAGGAAGGCCTTCACCAGGCGGTCCGGCATCTGCTCCCGCGGCACCACCGTCCTGCGCTGCTTGAAGAACCGCGCAATCAGCTCGCCGTTGCGGTCGTAGACCTTGCTGATGACGGGGGGGCGGTAGTCATGCATGCCGGAGAGCTGGGGCAGGTCGCTGAGCAGGGAGATGAGCAGCGCGCCCACGCCCATGGCGGCCACCACCAGCAGCGAGCACAACGTCACGACGAGCTTGCGAGGCATGATGGAGCTCACGCGCACCACCGGGAACGGGTCTTCACCAGCGGTGCAACGCCGGGTGGAAGGGGGACGATTCCGCCCGACACCGGGAGGCGGCTCATGACGGGCGGAGGATGTCCTGGAAGCGCGGGTCGGCGCGCATCGCGTCAAAGAGGCGGTCCGCGTCGGCCCACAGGCGCACGCGGTCACGTTCCCGGACGGCGGCGTTGGCCAGGTGCGTGAGCGCGCGGTCCCGGTTCCCGCGCACCGCGTTGAGCGCGGCCAGGTGGTACTGGCAGAGCGCGTCCTCCGGCGCCAGCGTCTCGGCGCGCGTCAGGCTCTTCTCCGCCTCCTGGTAGAAGCCCTTGGCGGTGTAGCAAATCCCCAGGTCCACCAGCGCGTCCACGTTGTCCGCCTCCGCGCGCAGCACGTTGCGCAGGTGCGTGATGGCGTCGGAGTGGCGGCCCAGGTCCATCAGCACGGTGGCCAGCTCGTGGTGGGCCACCGGGTCGCCGGGGTTGAGCTTGAGGGCCACCTCGTACTCGGCCATGGCCTCCGCGAACATGCCGCGCTCCGCGTAGGTCAGGCCCAGGTTCAGGTGCGCGTCGGGGTAGTCGTATTCCAGCTCGATGGCGGTCTTGTACTCGCGGATGGCCCACTCGTGGCTGTGCGCCGCCAGGAAGCACGCCAGATTGTAGTGCGCCGTGGGCGACTGGGGCTCCAGCCTCAGCGCCGTGAGGTACTCCTCCATGGCCTCCAGGTACTGCCCCTTCTCGGCAAAGACGGTGGCCAGGTTGTCGTGGGCGTGGGCGCTGTCGGGGTCCAGGGCAATGGCCTTCTTGAACTCGTTCACGGCCTCTTCCAGCCAGCCCCGGTCGGCCAGCTCAATGCCGCGCGCGTTGTGCTCGTCGCTCTTCTGGAGCGGATCTTTGTCCCGGCCCATGTGGATTGCCTGCCGCAGCCTCAGCTCCCGCCATGACGTGACGGGGTGCCTTCCTGTGGCGCGACGTGGCATGGGCCATGGTCCCTGTCAACCGGGCTGCACAAGCGGCTTTTCATCAGGGCAACCGGTCGGGTAGCCTGCGCGCCCTTTATCAGGTGTTCCCAGAAGCGACGAGTTCCATGGCCCACTCCACGTGTCTGCGCCTCCAGATCAATGCCACCCACCCCGAGCCCCGGAAGATCCAGCGTGCCGTTGGCGTGCTGGAGGCGGGCGGCGTCATTGCCTACCCGACGGACACCACCTACGGCATTGGCTGCAACATCTACGAGAAGAAGGGCATTGACCGCATCATCCAGCTCAAGGGTCTGCCTGAGGATCACCTGATGAGCTTCGTGTGCGCGGACCTCTCGGACATCGCGCGCTTCGCCATCGTGGAGAACAACGTCTACCGCACCATGAAGCGGGTGCTGCCGGGGCCGTACACCTTCGTGCTGAAGGCCAGCCCGGAGGTGCCCAAGATCCTGCAGAGCAAGCGCAAGACCGTGGGCATCCGAGTGCCCAACCACCCCGTGACGTTGGCGCTGGCGCGCGCGTTCCGTCGGCCCATTGTCAGCACCAGCACCACCTACCAGGGCAAGACCCTGATCGACGCCGACGACATCAGCCTGCACCTGGGCCACGGCCTGGACATGATCCTGGACGCGGGCGTGATGAACGAGCCGCCCTCCAGCGTGGTGGACCTGACCGGGCCGTACCCGGTGGTGCTGCGCGAGGGCGCGGGTGACCTGTCCTGGGTTGCCAACTGAGCCAGGCCGCATTCCCGACGACGCCCGGTGGGCTTCAGAGTTTCCCAAGAACCCTGCCCGTGCCCCTGCGCGGCCTGCAGGTCCGCTCAGCGCAGAGGTTCTCTGCGGAAAACCTCGTCGGACCGTTGGGCCCTCAAGCCGGGCACGGGCACGGGCAGGGGGGACTTCCTTCTGGGGGAGCCGCCAGACCTTCAGTGCACCTCCGGCGGCGTCTTTCCCGGCACGCGCGGAGCCACGTCCTCCTTGCGCACCAGCCGTTCATGGCCGCTGGCCTTGCCGGCTTCCACCAGTGACTTGAAGCGGAGCAGGTCATCATCCATGCGCTTCTTGGGGTCCACGCCAAGCACGGCGGCCACCACGTGACCCAGCGCGCCGACGGGCGGTGAGTAGCTGAAGCGGATGTCCAGCTGGGTGCCTCCGTTGGCGGGAGTGAAGTGGATGATGCCGGCGTTGGGGATGGCCGCGCCGGGGACGCTCTTCCACGCGAGCACGTGGTTGGGCTCCCTTCTCGTCACCACGGCGTCCCACTCCACGCTGGTGCCGCCCGGTCCGTCCACCTTCCAGTGATAGAGGTCCTCGCCGCTGTGCCGCACCTCGCGCACGTGGCTCATGAAGCGCGGGAAGGCCTCCAGGTTGCTCCACAGCGCGTAGACCTCCTCGACGGGCGCGTGCAGCAACATGGTCTTCTGCACGGTGATGGCGCCACGACCGGTCCCCACGCCCAGCAGGCGCTTCAGCTGCAGGTTGGTGGCCGCGCGGATGAGCAACGCGGTGCCGCCGAGCGCGGAGATGGGATTCCTTCGGACCAGGCCGAAGCCCAGCAGCCCCGCGCCGGAGAGGCCCGCCACCAGGCGGGTGGTGGGGTTCCAGCTGGGTTGAAGCCACGGAGCGCGCGTGCCCCGTCGCGGCACTCCCTGGAGTCCGGGCTCACTGCCGGGGCGCGTGTGCGGCTCCAGCGTGGCGTCGATGGTGCGCGCGCCGGGCACGTGCCTCACGGCGGCCAGGATGCGTTTGATCTCGTCCTCCAGGACCACGCCGCGCAGCACCACGTGTCCGCGGTCCACCTCCACGTCCACGGAGCCGGGGTGGGAGCACACGTGGCCCAGGCGGCTGCGCACGCGCTCGCGCAGGATGTCGTCGGGGACGTCCTCGTAGGCCATGGCGCCCTTGATGTGGTGGACACGTCCGCGCACGCGGTTGCGCAGGTCGCGGGCGGTGGTCTCCACGGCGTCCACGGCCTCATGCGTGCCGTGGATGGCCAGCTCCTTGATGCGTGCACGACGTCGCGCGCCGCTGCGTGTGTCAGCCCAGTAGGCCAGCGCGGCGCCAAGCCCCATGCCGGAAATGATGATCCTGCCGATGTCCATGGGAACACTCCGCCGACGGGGCGGCCGGGAGTCGCCCGTCAATGAGGTGCAGGGAGTTGCTTCCGTGGATGTGTCGCGCCGCGGGTGCGCTGCAAGCCCAGGCACGCAGACACCGACGAGCAAGCGGCGCATGCCCGGAACCCGGGTTGCAGCGGCGGGTTGGACACGGGCTCACGACCGGGCGGCGCCAGGGCGGGCACTGGACGTGTGTTGTCGTCGGGAAACGGTGCGGCTCTCCTGGAACGAGGCTCTTGGCTCCCGCCAATGAGGGAGGGCGCGGCTCTTTTGGGACGACGCCGGACTCCCTGCCAATGAGATTGGCAGGCACCAAGACGACAAGTCCTGCTCACCTCTCACGGCGGTGTCGATTCGCAGGACTACCCTGGAAGAGGCGTGCGGGCGACGAGGGACGACCGGGCACCTATCCGCTCGCCATCAGTGCTGCGAAACGGGTCCCACGGCCTCGTGGTGAGCAGGACTTGTCGTTTTGTTGCCTGCCAATCTCATTGGCAGGGAGCCCAGGGCGTCGTCCCAGAGGAGCCGCGCCCAATGAGATTGTCAGGCAAGAGAGCAGGTTACGTCCTGCTCACCACTGCCCGCGTCGTCGAGTCGCAGGACTGACCCTGGAAGACCTGCCACAGTCAGTCCCGCGAAGTGTGCCCGCCCGCCGAGCTGTGAGCGGGACGTAATCTTCTCTCTTGCCTGCCAATCTCATTGGCGGGAGCCAGAGCGTCGTTTCAAGAGCCGCACGGACGGGAAATGCTCAGCCGCCGTCCTTGCGCCCCGGAGGTGGGCGGGGCGGGGCAGGGCGGG
>JBFMGU010000181.1:0-21932 GCA_040752415.1 Myxococcota bacterium | reverse complement strand
TGGCCAGAAGTTCTTTCACATGTGGAGGAGCTCCGGTGAGCCCGGACAGCCCGAGCCAAAGCGGTATTTCAGACCGCACTCCCAAAGGTGCGGGCGGCCGCGCGTCCGTTCTTCGTCAGAGCGCCCGCACCGCGGCTTGCTCGTCGGGAAACTCCTGTGTGCCGGCCTTTCCGCCCAGCGGGATGGGCGCGGCCGGCACCTTGGGAGTGCGGTCTGAAATACCGCTTTGGCTCGGGCTGTCCGGGCTCACCGGAGCTCCTCCACATGTGAAAGAACTTCTGGCCACGTACTTAGACCTGCTCGGGCTCGACGCGCTTCGCCTTGAGCGGCGGCACGCATTCCGCCTTCATCTGCTCGGGCGTCTCAACCGGCAGGCTCAACGTCGCCAGCTTGCGCACCGCGGCCAATCGGTCATCGCGCGAGCCGAGGCCGTAGACGGTTTCACACGCAGCGCGCACCAGCTCACCGACGCTGACCCCACGCTGCCGAGCGAGGTGGGTGAGGTGCGCAGCTGCTCTGGCAAGAGGATGGTGGTCTTGTGCGCCGGCTCCATCGTCACGTTCTCCAACCGGGAGCGTAAGGACGCCCTCCCACGTCGTCAACCGGTGCTCGGGCGGGACCGCGGGCACGCGGTGTCAGAGCCGCACCACGGCGCGCACGTCTCAATCCGAGCGCGTCACGACGCCTGACGGTTTGACGACGCGTTGGGCGGGCTCTACGGTCCGCGCCCTTCACAGGGAGCAGGACATGACGCGCAAGAGCCTGGGTTTGTTGGCCACGCTGATGTTGGTGGGTTGTCCCGACTGCGAGCAGGTGGTGGGGCAGGTGACGCCGCAGGGCGTGCTCGACCCCTCGGTGCTCAGCTTTGGCGTGGTGAAGGTGGGCGCCATCTGCACCAAGGAGGTCAAGCTCAAGAACGAGGGCCAGTCCGACATGACCGTCAACGGCGCGGAAGTGCGTGACGACGGCACCGGCGGCAACATCACCGTGACCCTGACGCCCTCGTCGGTGGAGACCGGCGCGGAAGCGCCCATTGTCGTCCAGTACGCGCCCACGTCCGCCACCAACGGCCTCAAGTCCGCCACCCTCCAGGTCAACACCAATGACCCGGACAACAGCGGCCGTGTCGTCGGGCAGGTCACCGCGGAGGCCGTGGAGCAGACCGCGGGCAAAATCAACCCGGTGTGCCGCGCCCGTCGTGACGACACTGCGGACACCGTTCCGTGCACCAGCGTCGACTTCGGCTCCACCCCCAAGAGCGACCCCGGCCAGGGCGTGGGCGTCTCTCAGACCATCACGGTCCGCAATGACGGCACCGCGTCGTTCGACATCATTGCCATCAACCTGCTCCCCGCCGAGGGGCAGACCACCCAACCGGAGTTCACGCTCGAGCTGGTGGATGGGCAGGTTCCCGACGCCAACACCTTCCCCAAGACCGTGCAGCCCTCGCGCAGCGGCGACTGCGGTGACCCCGTCGACGGCGAGGTGCCCGGCGTGCCCATCTCCATCAGCTTCATCCCCACCCGCGTGGGCGTGCAGGCCGCGCGGTTGCAGATCATCACGACGGCGATCAGCACCTCCGGCACCCCCGCGGGCCAGGCGCCCAACGGAGAGGCGCACATCTCCCTGACCGGTCTGGCGTCGGGCGTGGGCCTCTACGTGGACCCGGAGTTCATCTCGTTTGGCAGCGTGGCGGCGGGCAGCTCCGAGACGCGCAACATCCGCGTGGCCAACCTGGACATCAATCCCGCGTCCGTGAACACCTCCTGCATTGACATGAATGAGGACGGAGAATGCGCCACCGACGGTCCCGACGTGGAGTGCACCAGCGGTGAGCCCGACGCCGCCACCGGCCTCAACTGCGACGTGGTGGGGCAGGGCAAGGGCTTCCAGCTCAGCGCCTCCGACGCCAAGCCCAACGAGGGCACCGACGAGGTGGTGGTCACCGTGACGTGGAGCCCACCCGCGGCGGTGAGCTTCTCCCGCGACCTGCTGCTCATGAGCAACATCGCCGGCAACAAGGTCTACAAGGTGCGGCTCACCGGTGGCACGGCGGGGCGCATCCAGGTGTCGCCCAGCACGTTCTACATCCAGGCCACCCCCGACACGAACGTGGGCACCGGCCAGGGCGATTTCACCGTCACCAACACGGGAGAGGCCCCGCTGGTGATTTCCCGCATCGAGTTCAGCGGCAGCCAGACCATCACCGACGACTTCACGCTGACCCGCACCGGGGACGCCAGCTTCAACATGTCGTGTGAGCGGCAGGGCGCCAACCAGACCTCCTGCGTGGTGGAGGCCTGGACAACCCCGTTCACCCTGGAGCCCAACGCATCCACGGTCTTCACGGTGGCGTACGAGGACAATGACGAGGTCGTGGCCCAGGACGGCCTGACCATCTACCTGACGCACAACGGCGCGGGCGGGAGCCCCTACGCGGTGGATGTGCAGATCTGTCGTGCCGCCGACGGCACCTCAGTCCGCCCCGTCTGCCCCTGAAGTCCACGCACCAGGTCCGATTTTCGACCGATAATCGCTCACACCCCCTTGCGCCGTGGCAAGCTGGCGCCGTCGAGGGATTGAGCGGATGGAAATGCGTGGTTTCCATGCAAGGTGGTTGACGGGCCTCTTCCTCTGCCTGGGCCTGGGCGCGTCCTGCGGAGACTGCTCCGCCGAGGTGGATGACCCCGGTTGCAACTCGGACGAAGACTGCGTGGAAGGCGAGCAGTGCCTGGACGGCCAATGCGCCCCGCTGGAGACCGCGCCGTGCACGTTTGATTCCGACTGCGCCGGCGGCCAGGTGTGCGTGGTGGGCGTGTGCAAGGCGTCCACGCGTCGCGACGGTGGCGTGGTGCGCCCCGACGCCGGAGGCAGCTCCAACGGCGGACCGCAGGGCACGGGCGTCCTCATGCTCACACCGGATGACGTTGTGGACTTTGGCAGTCCGCTGCCGGACACGGACATCCCCAAGAGCATCATCATCCGCAATGAAGGAACCGAGGGCCCGTTGCTCATTGTCAGCGCGGGACGCACCACGGGAACCAGTGAGGAGTTCACCGTCACGCCGTCCAGCACGCTTCCCCACGCCCTGGACCCCGGCGAGGAGATGCGCCTCAACATCGTCTACCGGCTGGCGGACGGTGAGGCGGACACCGGCAGCGTCACCATCGTCTCCGACGCGGCAAGCTGCACCTTCCCGTGCGCCAACCCGGCCAACGTCCGCGTCTCGCTCTTCAGCGAGTTCAAGGGCACGCGCGACCTGGAGCTGACGCCGTCGCTGCATGACTTCGGCTTCGTGGAGCGCAACACGGTGAGCGCGCCCTTCAGCTTCGTGGCGCGGAACGACGGCACGCAGACCAAGATCCTCACCGTGGAGAGCATCTCGCTGACGGGCGCGGACGCAGTGCACTTCCACCTGACCTCCCCGCCGAGCGGACCGGTCTACCTCTCGCCGGCGCAGACCTTTGACATTCCCATCACCTACGAGCCGCTGACCGAGGGGCAGCACAGCGTGGAGCTGGTTGTCCGCGCCAACAGCGACAACCCGGACAAGACGGAGCTGCGCAGCGTGGTGAGCGGCCGCAGCGTCCCCACGGTGGACGTCTCCGTCGACAACCTGGATTTCGGCAACCTGCAGCTCAACCAGGAGCTCACCCGCACCACCACGGTGCACAACAACAGCAACGTCTCGGTCAACATCACCGCGGGGAGCATCCTCAACGCGGGCGCGCAGGGCTTCTACTTCCCCCCGACGAGCCAGTTCCCCATCAACATCGCCGCGGGGAGCACGGGGCAGGTGACGGTGATCTTCCGTCCCACGGGCACCGCCGGCCCACGCTCCGACACGCTCAGCCTCTCGCACAGCCTCTCTGGCACGCCCATCCAGGCCGCACTGACCGGCATTGCCGACCCGCTGCCTCCCCCGCCGGGCGGGCCCAACCTGGAGATCGTCCAGACGTTCAATCTCTCCGGCGGTGACACGTACGGCTGCAACGCGGACTCCAACCTCAACAACCAGAACATGGACCTCATCCTCGAGGGTGGCGGCGGAACCTGCGAGAAGCCCACGGCCATCAGCCAGCAGTGCCCGAACGATGCGTTCTGCACGTGCAACTTCGGGTCGCAGGGGGGCGGGGAGTGGCGCGCTTCCGTCGAGGACAGCCCGTATGAGCCGTACCGGCAGGAGACCATCCGTCACAACCAGCAGGGCGGCGACGGGCTCTTCTACGTGAAGAACCGCTACTGGGATGACTGCGCGGACTACTGGCGGGAGGGCAGTGAGGCGGTGCTCCAGGCCATCTGCAGCACGGAGTTCCGCTACGACTGCTACCCGCGTTCCAAGTTCCCGGACTGGTACGTGCAGTGCGGCCTGCAGGGCGACCCGTACTACGGCTACTGCATCAGCGAGACCACGTGCCTCAACGTGGCGCCCTACCTGGCCGGCGGAGGCTGCGACTACCGCGCCCCCGCCACCGCCAAGACCGTCATCACCATCCGCGACGCCGCGGGCACCACCGTCGAGGAGCAGCGCGCATTCTGCCTGCCCTTCCAGCAGGCCAACCAGGCCAACAAGGTGCTGGTGGCGGAGCTGATCCGGGAACAGGGCTTCTTCCGCGTGGGCACCGTGGCGTCGGGGGTGACGGAAATCTCCCCCAATGCCGACTGCCCCTGACGCGCATGCTGGCGTCGGGGACCACCTGTACTAACCTGACCGCATGAAGCGCTGGCTGCTCCTCCTTGCGCTGTGCCCCGCGTGCGCCGGTTCCACGCCGGAGAACAAGGTTCCCCAGGCCCGGTTGCGCACGCCCACCGTGGCGGATGCGCGCTTGCCGGTGACGCTGGATGCCGCCCGCAGCGTCGACGAGGACGGGACCATTGTTTCCTACTCGTATCTCTTTGGTGACGGCACGCCGGAGGTCACGCGCCAGGAATCCAGCGTTCAGCACGTCTTTCCCGGGCCGGGGCGGTTCACCATGCGGCTGACGGTGAAGGACAACGCGGATGGGACCGCCAGCCTGACGCGGGAAATCACGTTGGTGGACAACTTCACGCCGCCGTATTGTGAGCGGGATGCCGGCGGTTGTGACGACGAGCAGACATGTGAGGATGACGGCGTCTGCTGGCAGGAATGATCAGCGACGCTGCCGGTTCAAGATGGCCAGCATGTCGCGCACCGCGATGTCCAGGCCCACGAGCACCGCGCGCGAAACAATGGCGTGGCCGATGTTGTACTCCTCGATCTCATCGACGCCGAGGAGCGGCTCCACGTTGTTGTAGTTGAGCCCGTGGCCGGCAAAGACCTTGAGTCCCAGCTTGGTGGCGGCCTTGGCGGCGTCGGTGATGCGCTGGAGCTCGATGTGGCGCTCCTTGTCGTCGCGGGCTTCCGCGTACTTGCCGGTGTGCAGCTCCACCGCCTGCGCGTCCACCTTGTGCGACGCGCGCACCTGGTCCAGGTCCGGGTCCACGAACAGCGAGGTGTAGATGTCCGCGTCGCGCAGGCTGCGCACGAAGCGCTTGAGCGCGTCGCGCTGCAGGGTCACGTCCAGGCCGCCCTCGGTGGTGAGCTCCTCACGACGTTCCGGGACCAGCGTGGCGGTGTCCGGCTTGTGCTCGTAGGCCACCTTGAGCATGTCCTGGGTGGCGGCCATCTCCAGGTTCAGTCTCGTCGTCACGGTCTGGCGCAGGATGCGCAGGTCACGCTCCTGGATGTGACGACGGTCCTCACGCAGGTGGATGGTGATCTGGTCGGCGCCGGCGTTCTCGCAGATGCCCGCCGCCACCACCGGGTCCGGGTAGCGCGTGCCGCGGCTCTGACGGAGCGTGGCCACGTGGTCGATGTTCACACCGAGTCTTGGACGCAAGCGGCTCTCCTGGGAAGGCGGCCACCACTATTGGAGAACGCCCCTCCCCACAAGCCCTCGTCGCCACCGGGGTCAGGATCCGCGTTTCTCGCCCCCGGTCCGGCCCACGATGGTTCCCGCCAGGCGCGCCACCTCGCCGCCGCGGGCATCCTCGTCCTGCATCACGCGTCTGAGCAGCTCGCGCGCACCCTCGACGCTGCCGGACAGACGCACCGCCTCCGCCAGCACCACGTAGCACGCCTTGCGCTCGAACCACCGACGAGGCTGCTCATTGGCTGCGGCCCGCACAATCAGGTCCAATTGTCGCACCGCCCCGCGCTCACCGGCGAGGACGCGCGGCAGCCCCTCGTGGAACCACAGGTCGACGTTGATCCAGGGGTCGGCTTGCGGCGTGGTGAGGTCGCGGACGCGCTTGAGCAGCGTCGGCATCTCGTCACGACAGAACTCCCGCAGTGTCCCGCCCTGCACCGCGGCCAGCACGGCGCCATGCAGCTGCAGGCTGCGACACGCGAGCAGGACGTTGCGCAGCTCCATCTCCTCCGCCACCTGCGCCACCTTCTGCAGCGCGCGCTGCGAAGCCTCCAGCTCCAACCCGTTGCGGTGGCACCGCGCCAGCTCCAGCAATCCCTCCGCACCCTCCTGCAGGAACCCGGCGGCCTCGGTGTCGGCCACGTGCCCAATGACGACGTCAAGGGCCCTGGTCCGTTCATCCAGGTCCAGCAGCGCGCTGGCCTTCACCCGACGAGCGGCCAGGGCCAACGGACCCGTGGCACGACGAGCACCGAGTCGAACCGCGCGCTCGGCCGGGCGCAGCGCGGTGCGGGGACGACCGGCGCGCAGGTGCGTCACCGCGCACTGGATGAGGGCAGGGACCATGCGCGCCGCGTCGCGGGACCGACGGGCGAGGTGCAGCGCCAGCGCCAGGTCACCCCGCGTGTCGCGTTGGTTGGCGGCGGTGCGCACGCGGAAGCTGAGGAGGGCGCGGTCGGCTTCACGGAGCGGGTCGCGGGCCTTGCGGGCGAGCAGCAGGGCCTCCCGTGAGTGGTTGAGCGCCTCCGACCACCGACCTGCCTGCAATGCCGCTTCCGCAAGGTGCGCCTCGACGTCGCTGGCAAGGCCGGGGCGCTGCGCCGGGTTCATCACGGCCAGCACGTCGTGGGCAGCCTGGAAGTAGGTGGCCGCGGACCCGCGCGCCTGCAGCACCTGCAGGAGGATGAGCTCGAGCGCGGCGGTGCGTGCGGCGTCGACGCGAGCAGCGCGCTGCAGCGTGGTACCGGAGTCCTTGGGCTCCCGGAGTGCCAGTGCGTCCAGGCCCCGTCCGACGAGAGAGAGCGCTTTCTCCGGTGCCCACACCGCCACCGCCGCTTCCGCGGCCTGCGCCAGGTGATCCACCGCCTCCTCGGGCTGGCCGGCCTTGATGAGGTGATAGGCCACCACTTCCGCCGTGGCCGCGGATGCGTCGGCGCGCGCGCTGATCACCTCCGCCACCCGACGATGCAACGCGGTCCGCGCGGTGTTGGGAATGGCGGCGCTGGCGTGGGCTCGTCGGGCGTCCGAGGAGAAATCCACGCGGCCCGCGCTGTCCTCCGTTGCCGCGCCCCGCGCCATGAGCTGCTGGATCCCATCCAGGACCGATGCACCTTCCGGTGATTCCGTCGAGAGCCCCAGCACGCGGAGCAGCATGACGACGGGAACCCGGCTCTCCAGCACCGCCAGCGTCCACTCCACGGCGAGCGCGGGGGCCACCCGCAGCGTGGTTCCGGGAACGGCCAACGTGCGGGACGGGGTGAGCACCGGCGCGTCGGCAATGATGGCGAGACGCTCGGTCTCCTCGGAGGGGCGCGCGTGGGGGTTGAGCTCGGTGGATTCCCCGTCGGCGGCGTAGGCGTGGGCGGCGGCCACCACGCGGGCGGGAATGCCGTCGCTGACGTCGGTGCGCTCCAAGGCGGCCGCGTCCTCGACCGTGGTGGAAGCCCGGAACAACGCCTGGCTCTCCGCCACCGACAGCGGCGCCAACGTCACGTGATGGCACCCGCTGGGATGCACCAGCTGCGTGAGCACCGCGCCCGCCTCGCGCGCCGCGGCCATCACGACCAGGGGAACGCCTCGCACGTCGGGACCTTGCATGCGACGCAACACGGCCAGGCTGAGCTCGTCGGCCAGGTCCGCGTCGTCCAGCAACAGCACCAGCGGCTTGCGACGCGCCGCCTCCTCGAGAATGGCCCGGACCTGCCGCCACACCTGGGCGCGGTGCTCCGCGGGAAAGAGGGCGCGCTGGTTGTCGAAGTCCGGGGGACTCATGCGCAGGCGACGCGCCAATGCGCCCACGGGTGCGCGCCACAGCTGGTAGGGCAGGTTGACGTCGTGGGTGGCCTGGCTGCTCACCACCACGTGGCCCGCGCGCTGCGCCCGACGGGAGAGCTCCGCCAGCACCCGCGACTTGCCCATGCCCTCGGCCCCGGACAGCACGGCGAGACGCGGCTCCTGCACGTTCTCGAGGAGACCCATGAGCCCCGTGAGCTCCCGCTCCCGTCCCACGAACGCCGCCGGACCGCTGCGCGGCAACGCGCGCACCTGCGTGGTGACCTTCTGCGCGTCGCCACCCAGCTTGCCCAGCAGCTCCGCCACCTGCGCCGCCGTCGGGCGCGACGCGGGAGACTTGGCCAGGAGCCGGTCCACCAGCTGCGCGAGCTGCGGGTCCACGTCGGGGAACACGGTGCGCAGGTGGGGCGCGGGCGTCTCCACGTGGGCCACCAGGAGCACCGCGTCGTCGCCCTGGAATGGAGGACGGCCCGCGCACAGCTCAAAGGCCATGACGCCCAGCGCGTACACGTCCGCGGGCGGACCGGCCAGCTCCCCCTCGATGACCTCGGGCGCGAGGTACCGCCACGTCCCGAGCAGCTCACCCTTCTGCGTGACCGTGGCCTCGTCGCCACCGCGGGCCAGGCCGAAGTCGCAGAGCACCGCGTCGCGGGGGCTCCGCATGAGGACGTTGTCGGGCTTGATGTCGCGGTGGGCCAGTCCCTCGGCGTGGAGCGTGGCCAACGCGTCGGCCACCTGCGCCAACAGGTGCGCCAGGTTGGCAACGCGCGGGACGCCCAGCCCACCGCGCTCCACGTGACGACGCAGCGTCTCCCCGTCGATGAGCTCCATGGTGAAGAACGGGACCCCGTCCACGCGACCCACGTCGTAGACCCGCACCACGTGGCCATGCTGGACGCGGGAGGCGGCGCGGAACTCGCGCAGGAAGCGGTTGACCTGCACCTCGTCGCGCATGACGTGGGGGAAGAGTCGCTTGAGCGCAACCGTGCGCCCCGTCTGCGCGTGGACGGCCTCGTGCACTTCACCGGTGCCGCCCGTCCCCAGCAGCCGCACCAGCTGGTAGGTCCCAAACGACTTCATGGCGCATGGGAATCCTACGCTGGCCCCGGCCGCGCGGGGCAATCCGCTTGACCACGGCGCTTCCGGACCCGCACAGTGCCCGGCGGTGGAGGCAGGCATGTTGTGCTCATGGCGTTGGGGGTTGGCGTTGCTGGTGGTGATGGCGGCCGGTTGCAGCAAGTGCAGCTGCTCGCCGGAGGCGGAGAAGCGCGGTCCCATCGTCGCGGCGGGACGGCCCCAGGTGCCCACGGGTCCCAAGTCGCCGCGCAAGGATGAGTGGCTGGTGTGCAAGCAGGACACCGACTGCGTCCACGTGCCCGCGGACTGTTGTGGCTGTCGCGCCGGCGGGACGGACATGGCAGTGGCGGTGACGGCGTTGAAGGAAGCCGCCGCGGCCCGCGACGCGCAGTGCAAGGACTTCCTGTGCGCGCAGATCATCAGCCAGCACATCAGCTGCTCGGCGACGGCGAAGTGCGTGGAAGGCAAGTGCACGCTGGAGCCCCCGCGACTCCGCACCGGCGTGGGCGTGGAACCCATCCGCCTCAAGCCCACCGCGCCGGAAGGCTCTCCCGCCGCCGCGCCGGTGAAGCTCAAGCCGGAGTCAGAGCCCGGCCCGCCCACCGCCGCCCCCGAGGGCAAGTAGACATCTCGAGCGCCGACGTCAGCAGTCAGCCTTCGTCGAGCTTTTTCGTCAGGCGGGACACGGCGGCGTGGATGCCACGCGTGAAGTCGTCGTCGGGGAGGGCGGCCAGGCGTTCGCGGGTGAGGGCCAGGTGCTCCCGCGCTTTTCCGACGTCACCGAGCTTGCTGTAGTCGGACGCCAGGTTCAGGTGGAGCGAGGGGTAGAAGCGCCGCATCTCGAAGGCGCCGTGGAATGTCTTCGCGTGCTCGTCGGTGACGGCGGAAGCCGCTTCCAGCGCGCGCAGGTCCCAGGCCAGCTCGTCCTGCGGATTGTCCTGGAGGTCCGCCAGGTAGTGGGCAACGGCGCAGCGTTGGAACGGGTCGCCGTTGGGCGTGACCTCGTCCCACAACCGCGTGAGCTGGCGGCGTGCCTCCTGCATCTCACCACGGTGGAACAGCCCAATGGCCTCCATGATGTCGTGCATGAGGTCGTCCGGGTGGGTCATCTTCACTCCTCGAACGGAACCAGGTGACGCGCCAGCTGCCAGAGGCCGCGGATGTCATGGACCTCGTCGCCAAACCGCGGGATCTCGATGAACGCGGCCCCGTGCGCGGCCTTGCGCAACGGCGCCATGGCCCGCAGGTCCTGCCGCGCCCGTCGACGTGCCTCCACCAGCGCGCGCTCCGTCCCGTCCACCAGCTTCTCCGCCACGTCGGTGGGAGAGCCCGCGGTGAGCAGGGCGGAGCGCAACATCTCGGCGTCCAGCTCCCCGTGCGGCGCGTGGCGCACGCGGTTCACCACCACCGCGCCCACGCCCAGGTGCCACTCACGCAACCGCTCCAGGAAGAACAGCGCCTGGTTCAGCGGCCCCCGCTCCGGGCTGGCCACGAGGACAAACGAGGTCTCCTTGCCGCCCAGCAACGTCTGCACCGCGGCGGTGCGCTGCCGGATGGGGTCGAACATCTGCTCGAAGAGCACCAGGAACTCACTGAGCTCCTTGAGCGTCTCCATGCCGGTGATCTTCTCGATGGCCTTCATGGCCTGGCCGCCCGCCACGTCGAGGATCCGGAGCGAGAAGCGGCCGGCGGCCAGCGCGGGCTTGGAGGCCCACTTCACCGCGTCGTTGTCGAGGATGGAGAGGATGCGGCTGGGCGCGTCCAGGAAGTCCAGCGCGTGCGCCGTGGGGGGCGTGTCCAGGATGACCAGGTCGTAGTCGCGCTCGTAGGAGAGCGTGTAGAGCGCCTCGCACGCAATGTACTCCTGCGCGCCCGCCAGCTCCGTCGACATGTACGTGTAGAAGCGGTTGGCCAGGATGACTTCCGCCTGCCTGGGATTCGGCGCCAGGCGACGCACCATGTCGTCCCAGCTTGCCTTCAGATCCAGCATGCGGACGGCCAGCGGTGCCTTGGCGTCCACGCCGTGGGCGCGCAGCATCTCCACGTCCAGCACGCGCTCCTCCGACGACAATGCCGACAGCCCCATGGCGGAGGCCAGGCGCTTGGCGGGGTCAATGGTGAGCACCAGCGCCTTGCGACCCATGGCGGACGCCACCAGCCCCAACGCCGCCGCGCACGTGGTCTTGCCCACGCCGCCACTGCCCACGGTGCACACCACCCGACGGTGCGCGAGCTGGTGCCGGAGCTCCGTCACGAGTGGGCCTCCACCTTCTGCGCATCGACGGTGAGCGCGGTGGCCAGGTGCTCGGCGTCGGGGAGCGAGAAGTTCTCCGTGGGGGACTCCGGCAGCATCACCAGCGGCAACCCGTGCGCCACCAGGCGTCCTCCCGCCGCCAACGCCGCGGTCTCCTCACGCTGACGCAGCACCGCCAGGCGCGCCAGCGGACCCAGCTCCGTGTGCTCCTGCAGGCGACGCATGGTGTCCATGGGCAGCCCGGTGAACAGGCCTTCCGGCACGCGGTTGAGGATCGCGGTGCCCAGCGGGGCCACCTTCTCGTCGCTGAGGCGACGCAGCAGCTCCTCCGCCTCCATCACGCTCAGCTCGTCCGGGGTGGTGACCACGTGCACGGCGGTACGCGCGGCGTCTTCCACCACCCGGGCCATCTCGTCGGTCTGCTCGCGCAGCGTGCCGGGCGGGGCGGTGCGGCTCACCACGCGGGCCACCTTCAAGAACGTGATGCCATGCCCGGTGGCCGGCGCGTCGACGACGATGTGGTCCCAGCGCGGCCGTGCACCGTCCTTCTCCTCGGCGTGGAACCACACCTTGCCCAGCATGTTGATTTCCGCCAGCGAGGGGACGAAGCGCAGGAAGTACGAGACGAACCGGTTCTCGAAGATGGCCTCGTAGACCTTCTGGAACTTCACCACCATCAACATGTACTCGCGCAGCGCGGCGCGCGGCTCGATGTTGACGGCGGTCAGGCGCAAGCGGACCTGCTTGAGCTCGGAGCCCACCGACGTGCCCAGCACCGGGCCATGCGCGTCCGGTGCGTTGACCTGGCACAGCAGCACCCGCTTGCCACGACGGGCGAGGCCCAGCGCCAGCCCCAGCGAGACCATGCTCTTGCCCACGCCGCCCTTGCCCATGACCACGTGGAGCTGGCGCAGGAGCAGGTCGGGCGGGATGCCGGGGCCCAGGACGCGGCCCTCCGTCGACGGAGACGCATCCGCGCTCGTCACCGCGGGTGCGGCGGCGGTGGTGATCACGGGCCGGGTGCGCTTGGAGCTCAAGGGGTTTCCATCAGGCAATGGCAAGCGAGGGAGCGGGGGCCGACGTCACATCCAGCGCAGCCTCCGGTGCCGTCAAGGCCTCCACGGTGGCGTGGGCCACGCGCGGGGAGAACAGCAGGCTGAGATGGCCCAGGTCATGGAAGACCACCTGGCGGCCGCCCCAGACGGCGTGGTCTACCGGGAGCACCATGCCGTCGCAGGTGGACCAGATCGACGTCAGCGTGGCGGGGCCCTCCGGCAGTCCCGTCAGGAACGCACACCCCACGCGCATCTGTGCCGCGTTGGCTCCCAGCCCCAATGGCGCCAGCACGGTGCCCCGGTGAGGTGAGCCCAACGTCACCACCCGACGCACCATGACGTCGGCGCCATGTCGCGCCAGCGCCAGCCGCGTGGCCAGCCCGCCCATGGAGTGACACACCACGTCCACGTGCGTGGCGCCGGTCTCGCGCTGGATCTGGCGCAACGCGTCCACAATCTGCGCCGCCCACACCTCCAGCTCCACGAACTTGGGCCGCAGGTTGATCCCGTAGACCGCTCCCGTGCCGCCGCGCGCCAGGCGTGACGACATCACCACCCAGTTGCCCAGGTTCTGCGTGTACCCGTGGACGCACAACACCGGCACCGCGCCCGGTCGCCCGTCGTGGAGTCGCTCAAGGCGCCGTCCCAACGCGCGCGCGCTCAGCAGCACCACCGCCGTCACGCAGAAGAGCTCCACCACAAAGGCTCGAACCGGGTGCGCCGGCAGGTCGCGGCGACCTCCGCCCAGCCACACCAGCGTCCACGCCGCGTACACGGCCACCACGTAGACACTGACGCCAAACACCACCACGGGAAGCAGCACCAGGAGCGTTGCGCCGGCCAACCACTGCATTGCGCATCCTTCCGCCAGAGCCAGGGGCCCCATCTGTAGCGCCCGCGGCTTGACGCACCAAGTCATCACGGGCCACAACGCGCGCCAACCCCGTGAGCGCCCCCGACAAAACCGGTGGAGCGGCAAGGACATCCATGAGCGCCAAGAGCAACCTGCCGGGTGTGGCCCCCTTCCTGAAGCTCGGCGAGGAGAAGCTGACCCAGCTGCTCACCCAGCTGCTGTCCAATGAGGCGTTTGTCACCGCGCTGCAGCGCGCCATCACCAGTGGGCTCAAGGCCAAGGGCACGGTGGACAAGGGGCTGACCCGGATCCTGTCCGCGTTCAACGTGCCCACGCTGGAGGACGTGGCCATCATGCGCGGCAAGCTGGAGGAGCTGGAGGACGCCATCGCGGAGCTTGCCCAGGCGGTGCAGGCCGTGGAGGAGAAGGCGTCCGGCCACGGCGGCGGGGGCAAGAAGGGCAAGAGCCGCAAGGCGCGTGAAGCCGCGGAAGAGTGACCCGTGAGCACCCCGCGCCGGCTGGCCTTCATCAACGAGAAGGGTGGCTCCTGCAAGACCACGCTGGCGGTGAACACCGCGGCCTACCTGGCGCGGGAGCTGGGGGAGCGGGTGCTGCTCGTCGACGTGGATCCGCAGGGCCAGGCCGGCAAGTGCGTGGGGCTGGATGTCTCCAACGGGCAACCCACGCTGGCCGACGCGCTGCTGGATCCCCGCGCGGAGACGCTGCGCGCGCTGTGTCGTCCGACGGAGATCAGCAATCTCCACGTCGTGGTGTCCAACAAGCGCCTGGCGGATCTGCCCGTGCAGGTGGCCAGCAACCCGCAGCGGGAGACCCTGCTCCGCGGCGTGGTGGACGCCGTGGCGGACGGGTTCGACTACGTGATCTTCGACGCGCCTCCCTCGCTGGGGCTGCTCTCCACGTCGATCATGCTGGCCGCGCGGGAGCTGGTGGTGCCGGTCCCGCTGACGTTCCTGGCCATGGACGGCTGCGCGGAGATGCTGGACAGCGTGGATGCGTTGCGCGCGCGCACCGGGCACCCGGTGGAGGTGGTGCTGATGGTGCCCACGCTCTACCGGCCCACGCGCCTGGCTGACGAGATCCTGGCCCGCCTGCGCGGCCACTTCGGCTCGCGCGTGGCGCAGGCGGTGATTGGCTACAGCGTCAAGATCGACGAGGCGCAGAGCCACGGGAAGACCATCTGGGAGTACGCGCCGCGCAGCCCCGGGGCCTACACGCTGGAGGGGCTCGCCAAGGAGCTGGTGCGGCTGGGCAAGCGCCGCGGGGCGGGACAACGGGCGGGCGTGCGCGCCGACGCGTGATTCCCGTCTGGACACGCGGGGGCAGCCTCAATACGCTGTCACGCCGTGTTTGCGCGCCGTCTCACACTCCGCTGCACCGTCCTCGCTGCCATGGTGGCGACGGGCTGCCTCATTGAGCAGGAGCGCACCACCACGCTGCCGCTCCTGACCAACCTGAACTTTGACGGCGCGGCGGCGGACAGCCCCACGGTGCTCCTGTTCAGCATGGACTTCCGGGACAGTGACCGGAACCTCTCCGCCGGCACGCTCAAGCCGCTCATCAACGGCAAGCCCACCGGGGATGAGCCCGTGCCGCTGCAGGACCTCTTCATTGCCAGCGGATTGCCCCTGGACACCGCCAACGGGACCCTGGAGTTCGTGCTGGAGGTCCAGATCTCCGACGAGAACCGCCCGGAGCCCGGCAGCACCTTTGACGTGGGCTTCGAGGCCACGGACGGCGACGGCAACGTCAGCAACACGCCCACCAGCACGCTGGAGATAAGCTTTTGAGCGACGAGCGGAAGCCCACAGGGAGGGGACCCGACATGACCTCGCAGGATGCGCCGGAGGACGTCATCGAGGAGGAGGAGGCGTGGGGCAGTGGGCCGCGTCGGGTGGCGGACGTGTTCCGGCGCGCGGTGCTGGGCGGCATGGGCAGCCTGCTCACCACGGAGGAGGGCCTGCGCAGCGTGGTCAGTGAGCTCAAGCTGCCCAAGGAGGCGGTGGGCTACCTGCTGCAGCAGGCCGACCGCACCAAGGCCGACCTCATCAAGGCGCTGGGCCGGGAGCTGCGCAGCTTCCTGGACAACGTGGACATCACCCACCTGGTCACGCGCGCCATGACCGGCCTGACGCTGGAGATCAAGGCGGAGGTGAGGTTCAAGCCTTCCGGCGAGGGCCAGGATGACCTCATCCCGGTGGTTGCCAAGGTCTCGGCGCGTCGCAAGACCGGGAAGACGGAACGCCCGGCGCGCAAGAAGTCGCGCCCATCCAACACGGGACGCGGGGAATGACGCGGAGCACGGACATGACCAGGGGCGAGCGGGCACGGGCCAGGCGTGCGGACACCCCCACCGAGGGAGGCGGTGAGGAGCGCAAACAGATCCTCACCCGCTACATGACGCAGCGCGGACTCAAGAGCACCGCGCAGCGCGACATCATCATCGACACCTTCTTCAACGCGAAGGACCACCTCGCCGTGGGCGACCTGCACCGCGAGGTCCAGAAGCAGAACCCCCGCATCGGGTACGCCACCGTCTACCGCACGCTGAAGATGCTCAAGGAGTGCGGCCTGGCCGCGGAGCGCCACTTTGGCGACGGACAGACCCGCTACGAGCCCAACGAGCTGGACAACCACCACGACCACCTCATCTGCCGCGTTTGCGGGCTCATCGTGGAGTTCGAGAACGAGGAGATCGAGCGGCTGCAGAAGGTGGTGGCCAGCAGCTACGGGTTTGTCGTCGACACCCACCGCCATGAGCTCTACGGGCTGTGCTCCAAGTGCCAGAAGGCCGCCCGCAAGAAGGAGCTCTTCCACAACCCCAGCTGAACGCCGGGCGCGCAGCCTTTGCGCCACCTGACGACGTGTCATGCGCCCGCCATTCAGGTATGCGGGACGGGTTTGCTGGCGTGTTGAAAATGAAAATCAAATTCAATACGCTCCGTGCAGACCCTGGAAGAGGTGCGTTGTGCGTGCGTGGATGATCTCCGTGATGTTGGTGACGGTGCCGACGACCGTGGAGGAAGGTCGGTACCAGCAGGCGGCCCGGCGGATCTCCACGGAGCTTTCCAGTGCGGTGGATGACGCGGCGGCGGGGAACGGGGCGGCGGGCAAGGCGCGCGTGTCCGGTGCGTACTTCGACCTGTTTGAAGGCAGCGGCCTGGAAGCGCGGCTGGCGGTGGTGGATCCCGACCTGAAAGGCGACCTGGAGACCCGGTTTGGTCAGCTCCGGGAGCGCGTGGCGCGCGGAGAGGCGGGGCCGGAGGTGCGCGCCGCGGCTGCGTTGTTGGGGGAGGACGTTGCCGCGGCGGCACGCAAGGTGGAGGAGTCTGGCGGCGGGGCATGGGGCGCCTTCATCAGCGCGTTGCTGGTCCTGCTGCGTGAGGGCTTTGAGGCCCTGCTCATCATTGGCGGCATGGTGGCGTTCCTGACGCGCGCCAACCGCAAGCGCGACGTGCGCATGGTGGGCCTGGCCGTGCTGGCCGCGCTGGGCCTCTCCGTGGTGCTGGCCGTGGCGCTTTCGTTCGTGGCGGTGGGCGCGGGCGTGGCGCGCGAGGTGCTGGAAGGCGTGACGCTGCTGTTGGCCAGCGCGGTGCTCTTCTACGTGTCGCACTGGCTCATCTCCAAGAGCGAGAGCGCGCGGTGGAACGCGTACATCAAGCAGCGCCTGCAAGATGCCGCGGCGGAGAGTGGCAGCGTGGCCATCTTCATCACGGCGTTCCTGGCGGTGTTCCGTGAGGGAGCGGAGACGGTGCTCTTCATTGCCGCCATCGCCGGCGACGCGCCCGCGGGCAGTGGGAAGCTCGCCGTGGCCGCGGGTGTCGTCGTGGGGAGCGTAGGGATTGGCCTCCTGTACGTCCTCTTCCGTCGGGGACTTGTGAAGCTCCCCATGGGCCTCTACTTCGCGGTGACCGGCGCCATGCTCTATGCGCTGAGTGTCATCTTCGCCGGCAAGGGCGTGGTGGAGCTGCAGGCGGCGGGTCGCTTGCCCGTGACGCCGCTCTCCTGGGTGCCTTCCGTGCCCGCCATTGGCCTGGCGCCCACGTTGGAATCGGTGGCCGTGCAGTGTGTGCTGCTCTTCGCGGTGCTGGCGTCGTTGGCGTGGGTGATGGGCAGGAGGAGTGGGCCCCAGTCCGTGGAGACCTGACGGCGCCCAGGCGGTCCTCTTCTCGTCGGGCGTGTCACGATAATCGTGACATTTGTCATGATAATCGTGACATGGCGTCGCCGGGCCCCACCCGCCCCTAGCGGGTTCCCGACTTCTTCCGTGCCAACACGAAGATCCCCACCAGCGCCAGCACCGCAATCCCGACGACGGCGCCAATGACGCCCCATGGCGGCGCGTCCTTCGCCGCGGTCGGCGGGGGACCAGCGCCCTGCAGCCACGCCTGCTTGATCTCCTGCGCGCGCGCACTCACCTCCTGCGCGGCCTTGTCGACGTCACCGCCCTCCATGATGGCCTTGCGCAGCGCGGTGATGGCGGACTCCAGCGTCTGCACCTTGGCCGCGTGCCGCTCCCGCAGCTTCTCCTCCACGGGCTCCACCACGTCGAAGTACGCGGAGCTGACCACGTCGGTGGCTCCGGCCTTGTCGCCCGCCTTGGCCATCCCTGCCGCGCGCGTCGCCGCGTTGGCCATGGCGTCCATCGCCGCGTCGGGGCTGAGCGCCTTGGGCATCTCCCGCCGCGCGCCATCCGCGATCTCCAGCGCCTTCTCCCTGGTCAGCGTGGCGTCGTCCTTCATCAGCTTCTCGACGATCTGCACGTTGCTCAACGTGGACAGCTCCCGCAGGCCAATGCGCGGGTCCGCGCGGGCCGGAGAGGGCGGGCGACGCAGCGTGAGCAGGTAGAAGGCCACGGACCAGCGCATGTTCTCGTCGAGCTGCTGCGCGAAGGAGCCCATGCCCGTGTCCGGGATGCCCAGGGTCACGGTGTTGAAGAGCTGGAAGGGCGCGGCCTGGTCGGACCACTGGTAGTCGGCAAAGGCGGTGGGAGGCGGCTTCAGCGCGACACCGGCCGGACCATCCCCGTCACCCGTCTTGCCGTGACAGTTGATGCACGCCATCTGGTAGACCAGCGCGCCCTTCTTGAGGTCCGGTGTCGTCGGCGGGAAGGGCTGCACGCCCAGCTCCTCACTCAACGCCGGCACCAGCGCGCGCACCAGCGTGGCGATCTCCGTCGTGGGCGCCTTGGCCTCCACCGCCGCCTTCAGCTTCTCCAGCTGTGGGAGCTGCTCCTTGCTCTTCCCCAGTCGCCGGTAGCGCTCCAGCCCGTCCGCCGCGTTCTGCAGCGCCTCCTCGTACTCAACCTGGTTGACCACCTTCCCGTCCACGACGGCATTGGGCCAATCCGTGGCGATGTACTGGATCATGAGCACCAGCCGGCGCGGCTCGTCCGAGGGCGCGTCCTTTGGCGCCGCCGGGGCCACCGGGACGGCCGCGTCCGACGACTGGGCACGGGCCAGCGCGGGACCAAGGAGGAGAAGGCTCAGGAGCAACGTTGCACGGGGGAGGGACATGGATGTTCCAGGTGCGGGTGATTTTGAATATCAATTTCAGTACCACGCCCGCCCCGCCTGGGGCATGCCTGGTTGGCGGCGGGAGATGCTGGTTCCGTCGCGGGTGGGTAGAAAGCACGGACGGGAGGAGACGTCATGTTGCAGCAAGCGGCGAAGGGAATGCGCGTGCGCGCCTGGGCGGGGATGGTGGCGCTCTTGATGGGGACGGCGGAGGTCGCCGCCGCTGCTTCCAACAACGTCCACGACGTCATTTTCAAGGACACCGCGGGCCGTGAGGTCACGCTGCGACAGTTCCACGGCAAGGTGCTGGTGATCCACGTCTTTGCCACGTGGGACATGCAGGGGCTGCGCGGCGTGCAGGAGCTCAGCGCGCTGCAGCAGCAACGCAAGGATGTGCAGGTGGTGGGCGTGGCGGTGGACGGCCTGCAGGAGACGCGCGCGTTCGTGAACGTCTTCAAGCCGGCGTACCCGGTGTGGACCACGGCGCCGGCGTTCACGGAGGGACGCACGCCCTTCGGCCTCACGCGTGAGGTGCCGCGTGTGTTCGTGGTGGGGGCGGATGGGACGCTGCGCGGCGGGTACGCGGGTTACGTCCCGTTCGCGGAGCTGGAGAAGCTGGTGGAGGGAGCGGGAGCGCGCAGGAAGCGCTGAGCGCTCACAGGCAAGGCGCTTCCGCCACCTGCGTGACGTTGTCCAGGAACTGCACCGAGGCCGTGCTGCTCCAGATGATCTTGGCCGGCTCCCAGTACTGATTGCACCGGTTCAGCGTCTTGTAATACTCGCCCAGCAACGCGCCCTGGACGAACACCTTCACCGTCACGGTGATCTCCGGCGCTCCGCTGCGGTTGCTGTAGTAGTGCACGCCCACGGTGTACGTGTTGTCCACCGGCTCCTCGATGTTGGTGTTCTCCGGACCGAACCCGTCGATGTCGTCGACGTCAAGGTGTGGGTTGGCCGTGCCACCGCCCCACGCCAGCCCGTTGGCGCCCTTGCAGTTCTGGTAGAAGCAGTCCTCGCTGTCGCTGAAACGGGGGCCCAGGCCGCGGACCAGGTGCAGGTCCATGTCGCTGTCGGCGTCATCCCAGGTGAGCTGCACGTGCAGGTCCTCCGCCGGCACCGCGGAGAGGGAGACGCGCGCGTCGTTGGTGGAGGACTGGCCGGCGCTGTCGGTGACCGTGAGGCGCACCACGAACGTGCCCGCCACGTCGAGGCCCGGGCGGTCCTGGCCGTTGGAGTTGAACTGGAAGCCCGTGGTCATGGAGGTGGGCGTGGTCAGCTCCGCCGTGCTGGTGTCCGGCTTGCTCACCCACTCCCAGCGGTAGCCGGTGATGGTCCGCCCTGGCGAGCCCACCGCGCTGTCCACCCCGGTGAGAATGACGTCGTCAAGCGGGCGCACCGTGGGGCTGGGCTCGTTGGTGGGGGCGCCGTTGATGGAGAGCACCTTGGCCACCGCCGTGGGAGCCGCGCCGCCGGAGCCACGCATGTTGATCTCGTGGCGCATGCCGGGGTCGGGCTGCTCCGTCGTCACGATGTAGATGCCGCCCAGGTACTGCTGCGCCGCGGTGGGACGGAACTGCATCTTGAACGTCAAGGCGGAGCCCGGCGGCAAGGAGTAGCCCAGCGGGAAGGGGCTGGCGGGCTGGAAGACCGGGTCGTTGTCGGCGCGGAAGCCCACGTCGGTGAACTGCAGCTCCAGCGTGCCGTCGTTGGTGAGCGAGATGTCGCAGTAGGCCGTGACGTTCACGCCCACCTCGCCAAAGTCGCACTCCGTGGGGTTGATGGTGAGGTGCGGGGAGCCCACCTCGCGACCGCCGCCCAGCAGGTTGATCAGGATGCCTTCCTGGCCTTCAGGCACGTTGGACGCGTTGCTCTTGATGAGCAGCGTGTCGGAGAGCGAGGGGTTGTCCACCGACGGGGAGAACCGCACGGTGAACGAGACGCCCGTGGTGTCCAGCGCCTTGATGGTGCGCGGAATCTCGCCCTCCAGCGTGTAGGCCGGCTCCAGTCCGCCGAGCGTCACGGACTCGATGGTGAGGTCGCCCTGGCTGGGGTTGGTGATGGTCACCTTGCGCGTCTGTGAGCCGCCAATGGCCAGCGCGCCGAATTCCAGCTTGCAGTCGCTGACGAACTCCTCAGGCGCGCACGCATCCACCTTGATTTCGGGCTGGATGGCGCCGAGCTCGTCGTCGGGCGTGCAGCCCACAGCCCCGGAGACAGCAACCACAACCACCATGATCCCGCGCTTGACGACGACGTTCATCCTGACTCCCGACCCACTGCGCCGTCGGGGCGCAGGGCTGGCGCAATCTAGTGGGCGCCCATCGGTCACAACAGGGATCGCACATCCGCCTACCTACCGAGGCGCCCGTCGGAAAAACCGTGGGGGGTCCACCGAGGAGGTGGGAACGCGGATCGGTCTGTGATACCAGTCCCGCTCCGTGGGTGCCTCCCTGAACCTCACTCGCAAGCAGGTGCTCCTCCTCGGGGTGGTGGCCAGCCTCCTCGTGGTGGCCACGGCCGTGCTCTCGCCCCAGGGGTTGGCGCAATACCGACGCCTCTCCAACGAAGCAGAAGGCCTGCGCAAGCAGAACGCCGAGTTGCGGCTGGAGAACGAGCGCAAGCGCGCCGAGGTGGAGGCCTTGAAGAACAGTCGCCGCTACCAGGAGAAGGTTGTGCGTGAGGACCTGGGCTACGTGAACCCGGGTGAGAAGCTCTTCATCGTCGAGGGCGTTGGTGAAGCCAAGACTCCGCCGGCCCAGACCGTGCTGCGCTGAGGACGCGCGGTTCCCTGGGTGAGCATGGCGCAGAACCTTCCAGGCCGTCCCGAGCCGGAAACCCAAGCGATGGTCCGCGCCGCGGCGGGGGCGGGCATGCTCCTGGGCCTGGTGCTCCTGTGGCTGGGAAGGGGCGTGCTGCAGGGAGCAGCGTGGTCGTCGTGGGCGGCGCTGGTGCTGTTCCTGGGCGGTGGCGCGGCGG
>JBFMGU010000180.1:0-21956 GCA_040752415.1 Myxococcota bacterium | reverse complement strand
ACGCTGGCCTTGACCGCGTCGGACCCCGCCGGCCCGTTCTGCGCCTTTGGCTGCATCCGGGTCGACTTCGGGCCGGACCAGGACCTGAACACCGTCCTGGACCCGGGCGAGGTGGACCCGGCGCTGACGCAGTACCTGTGCCACGGGGAGACCGGGCCGGAGGGCGCGCCAGGCCTGGATGGCGCCGAGGGGCCGGCGGGACCGGAAGGCCCCCAGGGCCCCGTCGGGGATACCGGACTGAACTTCCTGGTGACCACCAGCGTCGAGCCGGCGGGTGCCGCGTGCGCCACCGGCGGCGTGAGGTTCGAGGCCGGCCTGGACCTGGACCGCAACGGCGAGCTGGACCCCGTTCTCGAGATGGATCCCCTGCTGACGCAGTACGCGTGCACGGGGCCCGAGGGCCCGATGGGTCCGCAGGGTCCGCAGGGTCCCGCTGGCCCCACCGGGCCGCAGGGTCCCGCCGGGCCCGCTGGCACGCCGGGAACGCGCGGGCTCTACGGGGACGGCTCCGCCGGGGCGCTGACGGTCTCCTCCGACCTGGATCTCACCGGCAACGACGCCGCCACGCTGCTGCCCGCCGGGTTCAACCTGCAGTTCACCGACATCACCGTGGCCGCGGGGACCACCCTCACCGTCCCCAGCGGCACGGTGCTGCGTGCCACCGGCGACGTCGTCATTGCCGGGACGCTGGTGGTGGCCACCGGTCGCGCGGCGCCGGTGGAAGGTCCTGTCCCCGCCGGGATCTCCGACGTGCCGGCCTCCTCCACCACCGGCGGCGTGGCGCCCTCCGCGCTGGCGGCGGGGCAGCTCCTCAAGCCCGGTCGGTCCGGCGGGGGCAACGGGGCGGGCAACGGCATCTCCGAGGCGGGCGCGCCGGGCGGCGGCTCGCTGGTGATCCTGGGTCAGGGTGCCATCAACGTCACCGGGGCCATCCAGGCCAACGGTGCGGCGGGCGGGATGGACCGCGGCGCGGGCGGCGGCGCCGGCGGCGTGGTCATCCTGTTGGCCCGCGGCGCGATCAGCAACGCCGGGCAGGTCGAGGCCCGGGGCGGGGCCGGCTCGGATGGCACCGCCAACTACGCCGGCGGCGGGGGCGGCGGCGGACTGGTGCACCTGCTCGGCAGCGCGGTGACGGCGGGGACCGTGGTGGTCAGCGGCGGCAATGCCGGCACCGACCCGGGCGCGCCATTGATGAACGCGGGCGGAGGCGGTGGGGCGTGTGGCGGCAACGGCGGCCGCGGCGGGACGGGTGCCAGCGCGGCCACGGCCGGCGATCCGGGGCTGTCCCTGCAGACGGTGACGTCGGCGCCGGAAAACCTGGTCTACTGAAGCCCGACGCCCTTCAGAGCTGCTCGGGCTCCAGGCTGTCCGCGGCGGGCTCGGCGCCGGGTTGCTCCCGCACGCCGGAAAGCCGCGTGAACAGGTCCTCCGGCCGGAACAGGATCAGCACCAGCGCGTGAACGCCCAGCGGCACGAACGCGGGCAGCGCGCCATAGGCCCACACCGTGCCGGCAACGAAGGCCCCCAGCACCCACGGCAGCGCCTGCTCGGCGGAGGTGGGCGGGCGCCCGGCGGAAAACGTGGCGCCGCCCGTGGCCATGCAGATGCCCCAGCCAATGGTCCCCAGCACCAGCACGCCCGCCGCCAGCGCCACCGCCTGCACCGCCCACATCGCAAACGAGGCGGCCCAACCCGCCAGCCACGCCGCCAGCGAGCGCACGCCCAGCCCGACGAGACGGAGCGCGGTGCCGCTGTCCAAGGAGCCGTCGGGCGCGAACAGCTCCCGGTCCTGCAGCGCCACCGTCACGAAGTCCAGCACCACCATGGGCACCGCCAGGTAGAGCCAGAAGTACGGCGCGTAGAACATCAGCAGCACCGCGTAGATGCCCACGTAACCCAGCACGTACGTCGAGAGCAGCAGCAGCGTGGAGGTGGCGCTCAGCGGCAGGAAGAACGCCAGCAACGTGCCGGAGCAACCCGTCCCGCACGCAACGGCCGCCACGGTGGCCCACGCGCTCATGCCCGCGCCCCACACCAAAGAGGGCAACGCGTACGCGGGCAGGCTCAGCACGCGCAGCAGCCGCTGCACCTCCGCGGGCGCGGGCAGGTTGCGGGATGGCTCGGGTTTCTCGTCGGACGGTGTGGTCTGGGCCGGCGGTTCCTCCGCGTGAAGCTGCGCGGGCGCCCCCAGCACCACCACGACGGACAGCACCCACGCGCGCAGCACCGCGCACCTCCTGGCAGCGCGCGCACACTAGCAACGCCCCACTGCTCCGTCTCACTTGCTGAGGTGCCCCTCCTGCCCCGAGCCGGCACGTCGCTCCACCGCATGCGGCGCCTCTCCTGGCAGCAGCGGATGGGTCACCACCACCCGTCCCTTCCCCAACGCCTTGGCCTGGTACATGGCCTCGTCGGCGTGGCGCAGCAGCTCGGCGGGGTCGGCAGGCGGACGGCGGAAGAACGCCATGCCAATGCTGGCCCCCAGGTCCGCGCCCCCCATGCTCCGGCCCAACGCTTCGATCTCCGTGACCAGACGGTTGGCCACCGCCTCCAACGTCACCGGCTCCGCCTCGGTGAAGAGCACCGCGAACTCGTCGCCACCCAGGCGGGCCGGGATGTCCACCGCGCGCACGTGGCTGCGCAGCGCGTCGGCCACCTTGCGCAGCATCTCGTCGCCAGCGGCGTGGCCCCGCGTGTCGTTGAGCTGCTTGAAGTTGTCCAGGTCCACGTACGCCACCGCCAGCGCGTGCTGGTAGCGACGGGCGCGCTCCGCCTCGAAGCCCACGCGCTCGAGGAAGTAGCGCAGGTTGGACAGGCCGGTGAGCGGGTCGGTGCGGGCCAGCAGCCCCTCGCGGTGCAACAGCTCGTTGAGCTCCACGTTCATGGCGGCCAGCTGCTCGCGGTGACGTCGGGCGTGCACCGTCATCAGGCCCAGCGCCAGGAAGATCACCAGGTGCGTCAGGCCGTTCCAGACCCACACCGCCACGTCGGGATGCGGCTGCCACACCATCTCCGCCGCCAGGGACCCCACCGTGGCCGTGATGGCCGCGCCCACCGTGGCGCTGCGGCCCTGCGTCACCGCCGTCAGCACCACCGGCAGCAGGTAGAGCAGCGAGAAGCGGAAGTCCGGACCGGTGCGGGAGTCCACCCAGGCCAGGATCAACAACATCACCAGCGCCACGCATGTCCAGCCCACGCTGTGGCTTGGCCTTGGGGTGTGCATCTTCCCCACCACTCCGGTCATGGTTGTGCCAGTGTACCGCCACCGCCGGTACGAAGCAGGAATCTCCCCGCGACGCGGACTCCGCCACTAGGCTGTGCGCATGGATCCGTCCCCGCTCTCCGCGCTCTGGTCCGCGTTCCAGCGCGCAGGCGTGGAGGGGAGCGCGGCGGGGCTGGGCGCGTGGCTCAAGGGCGCGTCGACGACGGAGCGGGCGCGGCTGGAGCACAACCTGCGCAAGGTGCGGGAGCGCGGCTGGCGCCTGGTGCACGTCAGCACCGACGTGGCGGGCGCGCGCGCCGTGGTGCGCTTCCGGCTTCTGGACGGCGCGGGGTTGGTGGTGGATGAAGGTCTGCTGCAGTGTGAGCTGCAGGACGGGCAATGGCGCCTGGTGCATGCATGACGCGCCGGCCCGCGTTGGAGGATGTGATGAGTCAGCCCGAGCACCGCGTGGATCCCGGCGTGTTCCTGCGTGAGGCCGCCGCCAGCAGCCGCAACCGCGACCTGCAGGCGTTCTTTGACCACGCGGCGGCCACGCATGACCTCTGGCGACGTCGTCACCACCTCTTCTACGACGAGCAGAACGCGCTGCTGCGTCGCCTGGTGGAGCCCGGGCTGCGCGTGCTGGAGGTGGGCTGCGGCACCGGCGACACGCTGGCCGCGCTGCAGCCGAGTGAGGGCGTGGGCGTGGATCTCAGCCCGGCCATGGTGGACCGCGCGCGGCGCAAGCATCCGCACCTGGAGTTCCTCGTCGGCGACGCGGAGGAGCTGGACCTGGGCGGGCGCACCTTCGACGTGGTGGTGCTGGCCGACCTCGTCGGTGAGCTGCGCGACCTGTGGGCCGCCTTCCGCGCGCTGCGCAAGGTGGTCACGCCGCGCACGCGCGTCATCTGCACCTACTTCAACTTCCTGTGGCAGCCCGCCCTGGAGCTGGCGCAGGCCCTCCACCTCAAGCGCCCACAGATCCTGCAGAACTGGTTCTCCGTCGAGGACATGCGCGGGCTGCTGGAGCTCAACGGCTTTGAGACCGTGGCCTCCGGCGACGCGTTCCTGGTGCCCCTGCCCGTTCCCGTCGTGGCCAACGCCACCAACCGCCTGCTGGCCGGGATGCCGTTGCTGCACGAGCTGAACCTCATGAAGTACCTGGTGGCGCGCCCCGGGCCCGCGTTCGACGCCAAGGCGGAGCCGCTCAGCTGCAGCGTCATCATCCCGGCCAAGAACGAGCGCGGGAACATCCGCTCCGCCATCCGGCGCACGCCGCGCATGGGACCGGCCACGGAGATCATCTTCGTCGAGGGTGGCAGCCAGGACGGCACGCGGGAGGAGATTGAAGCGGCCATCCGCGAGGAGAAGAGCCCGTGCACGCTGCGCTTCATCCCGCAGACCGGCAAGGGCAAGGGCGACGCGGTGCGCACCGGTTTTGCCGCCGCCACCGGTGACGTGCTCATGATCCTGGACGCGGACCTCACCGTGATTCCGGAGGATCTGCCCCGCTTCTACCTGGCGCTGGCCGAGGGACACGGCGAGTTCATCAACGGCAGCCGGCTCGTCTACCAGATGGAAGACGACGCCATGCGTCTGCTCAACCTGCTGGGCAACAAGTTCTTCTCCGCCGCGTTCAGCTACGTGCTCAACCAGCGCATCAAGGACACGCTGTGCGGCACCAAAGTGCTGCGTCGCAGCGACTACGAGCGCATTGCCCGCGCCCGCCACGTGTTCGGCGACTTCGACCCGTTTGGCGACTTCGATCTCCTGTTTGGCGCGGCGCGACTGGGGCTGCGCATCGTCGAGATCCCGGTGCGCTACAAGGCGCGGACCTACGGCAACACGCAGATCCAACGCTTCCGACACGGACTCATGTTGTTCCAGATGCTGGGCGTGGGCATCAAGCACTTCAAGATTGGCGCGTAGTGCCTGGCGTCGGGGCGGGCGTGCGACGGCAGCGCTCCGGCGAGATGAAGCCGTGGTAGACGCCCAGCGCGTTCCACCACTTCAGGTACAGGATCCACGGCGCGTACTTCCACACCCGCGGCTGCCTGGGCGTGTACGCCGCCAGCACCAGGCCGGTGTACGCCAGCGCAATGCCCGGGACCAAAGCGGCCACGTAGCGTCGTCGACGCACGCGCGTGAGGAAGTTGTAGTAGCCGCCCTGTGCTCCTTGCGAGACGGTGAAGGAGTGCAGGCCCCAGCGGTAGTGATGCCGGCGCGCGCCCTCCACGTCATCACGGTCCAGGTGCTGCGCCACGACGTCGGACTGCAGGTACAACAAGAGACCCCGTTGCCGCGCCGCGCGACAGAACACCACGTCCTCGCCGGTGTGCAGCGTCTCGTCAAAGAACAGGCCGTGCGCGCGGAACACGTGGGCCTTGATGCTCATGTTGGTGGAGCACAGGTGCAGGCGGGTGACCGGGCCCTCGCGGAAGTGCGGAATGGAGGTGAACCAGGAGGCGAACCCGTCGGCGCGACCGATGATGGAGCTGGCCTGTCCCTGCACGCCGCCGCCCAGGACGCTGATGTCCGGTCGGGCGCGGTGCACCGCGGCGTGGCGGTCAACCCAGTCCGGCGCCACGCGACAATCACTGTCCAGCAGCAGGATGACCTGGGCGCCGTCGTGGAGGGCGCGACGGATGGCGTGGTTGCGTGCCGCGCCCGCGCCGCGGTTCTCCGTCAGCGCAATCAGCTCCAGCGGGAGATTCCCCGCATGGCGACGGACCTCGTCCGGTGTGCCGTCGGTGGATGCGTCGTCGACGAGGTAGATGCGGAAGTTGCCATGCGTCTGCGCGGCCATGCACCGCAGCCAGGGCGCCACGTGCTCCCGCGCGTTGTAGAACGGCCCTACCACCGCCACTTCAACCGACATCAGGCACGCCCAGGACAAGATGGGGATAGCTGGCGGGACGGAAGAGGATGCTGTCCAACATGGCGCAGTTGTGCGTGCAGTGGCATTCCTTGTTGGCGATGCTCTTGCGCTGCGCGTCCATGGCGTCACCGTGCCAGAGCTCCTGCCACGCCTGCTCCTTCACGTTGCCCACCGGCGCCAGCATCTCGCAGCTGCTCACGTCGCCATTGCCCATCACCACCGCGTGCGCCGTGCCCGCGAGACAGGGGATGACCTGCGTGCGCTGCTCCAGCGTCCTGAGCGACGTGCTCCATAGGTAGCGGTGGTAGTTGCGCAGCACGTGGCTCACGAGCCGGCTCTGGCCGTAGTCGTACTGAGCCAGGATCTCGAAGATGGGTCCTTCCAGGCGACGGAGCGTCTTGAGATCGGGGAGACCGAAGGTCGGGTCGATGGGGCTGCCGCGCAGGAGGATGATGGAGTGGAAGTCCGGTCCACGACGGAGGACGTCCTCCATCAGCTCCAGGATCTCGTGCTGGTTCTCCTTGCACAGCACCGTGTTGATCTTCACGCGGATGCCGGGGAGACGCTGGAGCGCTTCAAACGTGGCCCACAGCCGGTCCCAGCTCTCCGCCTCGCCGCGGATGCGGTTGTGCGTGTCCTTGAGCCCGTCGACGCTGATGGAGATGGTCAGCTCACCCTGGATGGCCGCGCGAATCCGCTGCGTCATCTCCACCACCTTGTCCGTCAGGTACGCGTTGGTGGGGATGGTCACCACTTCCGCGTCGAAGGACGCGCAAATCTCGGCGAGGTCCTTGCGCAGGAACGGCTCACCACCCGCCAGGTCCAGCCAGAACAGCGGCCCCATCTGGCGGCCCAGCTCCTGGTACTTCTCGAGGGGAAGGTCGCGCTTGGGTGAGAAGTCGATGAAGCAGTGACGACAACGGAAATTGCAGTGGTTGGTGACGTGGATGATGACGTGCTTGAGCCCGGGCCTCACCTGGTAGTCGACGAACTGCTTGAGGAACATGCGGGCCCCTGGAGGACGACGCGTCGGGCCCCACCGCGCTCCGTCCTGCAAGCCACGGTGTAGCACGGCGACAGGAGGGCCAAAAGAGTTGCCTCGCCACGGTTCCGCTTGCGCCCAAGAGCACTGGTTGACGACGGCGCGGTTGTTCCTCCCTTCGTGGTGCTCTATGTGACCGCATCCATGGGGCACCCCGCGCGTGGCAACGTGCGTCGACGGACCACGCAGCGGGCCTGCACCGCGGCCGCTCTGATCACCACGGCATTGCTCACCCTGCCACTGCTCTCCGGCGTGCGCTTCTTCGGGCTCGACCTGGAGCGCGTGGACCTGGGCCTCCTCTGCGACGCACAGCGCGCGGCGGGATGGATTTCTCCCTGGCTGGGCAACGGCACCCCTCGTCTCGCCGAGCCGCACGCGCAGTGGCTCTATCCGCCGCGCTGGATCGCCCTGGCACTCCCCGTCGACCTCGGGCTCGCGTTTGGCCTGGTGTTCCATCTCGCGGTGGGCGCGGCGGCGACGGCGTGGCTGGCGCGTTCCTGGGGTGCGCGCGCGTTGGTGGCGACGTGCGCGGGTGTGGCCTTCGCGTTCAGCGGCATGGTGCTGGACCTGATGCGGCACACCACGTACGTCGTGGCCGCGGCGTGGTTGCCCCTGGGCTGGGCCGCCGCCCGGTATGCGTTGCGCTCGCCAGACCCGCGCGGGGCGCTGCTCATGTTGGGCTTCTCCCTCGTCGGGAATCTGTTGGGAGCGGAGCCGCAGGCCTTTGCCCTGGTGGTGGGTCTCGTCGGACTGGAGTCGCTGGCGTATGTTCGTCGACGCGGACGAAGCCGCTGGTCGCGCGGGGCGCTGGTGATGGCCACGGTGGTGCCCGCGCTGCTCCTCGGGTTGACGCAGTGGAACATCACGCTCGCCGAGCTGGCGCTCACGCCACGACGAGAGGGACTGGACCTCACCGGCGCACTGGGTTGGTCGTTCACCCCGGTGAGCTGGCTGGCGGCGTTGGAGCCGAACATCCTGCACCAGCCCCTGCGCGGTGAGACCACGTTGTGGCAGCAGGACGCGGGAGCCATCGGTTCCTCGATGTGGAATCGCACCCCGTACGTGGGTCCCGTGCTCCTGGCGCTGGCTCTCTCCGCCGTGAAGGTCCGGCGCGCGTGGACCGTGGTGCTGGTGCTGGTGGTGGGTCTGTTGTTCTCGCTGGGAGACCAGACCCCGGTGCTTCCGACGCTGATGCGCCTGCTCCCGCCGCTGACGATGTTCCGGTACCCGGAGAAATACCTCGTCGTCACCACGCTGGCGGCGGTGGTGCTGGCGGCCATGGCGCTGCAGCGGATTGCGGAGCGACGCGCGCTGCTGGCGGCCTGTTTGGCGTCGGTGCTGGCGTTCCAGCTGCTGCTGATGGGGTGGTTGGCCGCCCACGCGTCGGAGCTTGAAAGCATGGTGGAGGCCGGCCTCCCCGACGAGCAGATCGCACGCACCGCGCATAGACCCACCTTGGGGCTGATGCTGCAGAACGCCGCGCTCGCTCCCACGCTGGCTGTGGTGGCGACGTTGATCCTGTTGCTCGCGGGACGACGGCACCTGCGCGCCCTGCCCGTGGTGCTGACGGTGGACCTGTTGTTGGCCGCGCTGGGCACGGTGGAGCTCGGTCCCACGCTCCATGACGTGGTTTCGCCGCTGCGCGCGCTGAACGCCGCAGCGCCGCCTCCGGTCATCTGCCATCACCCGAGCCTCATCGGGTTGAACCTGGGCGTGGTGGGAGAAGCGGGCGAGGCACCGGCATGGAACCAGGCGTTCCTGCTCCGGCTCCTCGACATCCCCAGCATGCAAGCCTGCGACGAGGTCTCCGCCGCCACGGCGTATTCACCGCTGCAGACGCGGGTGAACCGGCACCTCTCCAACGCATTGGAACGCGATGACACGCGTGCCGCCCGGGCGCTCGGCTGCACGCACCTGGTGACCACACGTCCCTTCGTCGACCCAGGCGTGCGGCCCGTGAATGTTCCCGACCCCGGCGGCGTGTTCAGTGGCGTCGGCGTTCACGTGCTGGCGCTCGACCGGCCGGTACCAGAAACATTCGTGGTCCCCCATCCGCGCTTCGTGGCGTCGGAAGAAGCGTTGCTCACCGCACTGGAGAGCACCGACGAGCCGCTCAGCCTGGTGGATGACCCGCTGGGCAGATTGCCCGCTGGTGCAGCGCTCCCGTCGGGCGATGGCGTGACAGTTCGCGCTCTGCGGTGGGAGCAACGGGATCACGCCGTGCTGGAAGCGTCGGGAAGCGGAGGCGCGCTGCTGGGCCTGCGGACGGCATTCCACGTGGGGTGGCGCGCGGAGCAGGCGGGTCGGGCGTTGCCGGTGGTGCGTGTGTCCGGCTCTCACGTCGCGGCCGTGGTCGACGACGTCACGCAGGGGACGGTGACCCTCCGCTATTCACCGCCGCGGCTGGCGGAGTCCGCGAGCTGTGCCCTGGCGGGCCTCACGTTGATGGCCTTGCAGCTCTTCCTCGCCCGACGGCGCCGCTGACGCGCCGGGCAGCACCCTGCTATCCCAACAGCCCATGTCTCCCGCCCGGCGACAGCGTCTCGCACACGTCACCCGACGGACGTGCCTGGTTGCCGCCGCGGTCATTGGCGCAATCCTGCTGCTCCCGCCGTTGCTGGGCCTCTTCTACTTCGGCCTCGACCTGGACCGCGTGGAGCTGGGCATCCTGTGTGATCTCGCGTCTCCGTCGACAACGTGGCGCGTCTCCGCGCACCTGGCCAATGGCGGACCCGTTGTCGCGGACCCGCAGTACCAGCTGCTGTACCCGGTGCGCTGGCTCCTGTTCCTGCTTCCACCCGACGCGGCCATCACGACGAACGTGGTGCTCCACCTCGCGGGCGCGGCCGCGGGTGCGGCGTGGCTGGCAAGGACGTTTCATGTGCGTCCCCTCGTGGCGGCGAGTGCGGGAATTGCGTTTGCGTTCTGCGGAACCAGCCTGGACCTCATCCGACACCAGTTCTACCTCGTCGCCGCCACGTGGCTGCCGGTGGTCTGGGCAGCGGTGCGCAGACAGCGTGTTGCACCGCGATTGTCGTCGGGGTTCATGGTGTTGGGGCTGGTGGGATGCCTGCTGGGCGGGGACGCGCAGGCGTTCGGAATTGGCGTCGGTATCGTGCTGTTGGAGGGCGTTTTCCGTCGTGGAAGCGGCATGGGGCGGGCCGCGCTGGGTGTGGCGGCGGCGGCGTTGGTGGGAACGCTGTTGTGGATTCCCGCGCTCAGCGAGATGGCGTTGACGGGACGGGGTGGCGGACTGGACCTCAAGCAGGCGCTCATCTGGTCGCACGACCCGCTGAGTTGGCTCGCCATGCTGGAACCCGCGCTGCTCACCACGCAGCTCCAGGCCGACGCCACGTTGTGGTCCGTACTGCACGGCGTGGCGGCTGAGGAGAAGTTACCGTGGAACGTCACGCCCTACGTGGGACCGCTGCTGCTTGCGTGCGCGCTCGTCGGGTTCTCCCAGCGGAGACTGCGCAGCGCGGCGTTGCTTGCAACCGTGGCGATGGTGTTTGCGCTGGGTGAGCACTCGCCGCTGATGCCGGCGTTGATGCGCAGCTTTCCGCCGCTGGCGCTGTTCCGATATCCGCAGAAGTACCTCGTGATCGCGTCGCTGGCGTTGGTGGTGCTCGCGGGTGGGACGTTGGATGTCGTGGTTCGTCGACGACGGGCGCGGACGGTGCTGCCGGTGGCGCTGGGATTGATGTTGGCCTTCCAGGTGGCGCTGCTGGTCTGGGTGGCGCTCAACCGTGACGCGCTGGATGCGTTGGTGACATCGGGAGCTGGCGCGCTGGAGCTGGCACGGACCGCCGCGTTGCCTTCCCTGAGCGACGCACTGCTGCGCTCCGCGACCATGGGGGCGGTCCCGGTATTCGCTGCGCTTCTGCTCCTGTGGCGCGCCCGGGTGGCCGTGCTTCCGCTGCTGCTGACCACGGAGCTCATCCTGGTGGCCGCGTCGACGGTGAACGTGGGCCCCAGCCTCGTCGACGCGCATTCGCCGTTGATGGTCCTGCCGCCCATGAGCCCGGACCCGCCGCCGGTCCTCTGCCACCACCCCGACGTCTACGAGCGGACCCTCGGCATCCCGGATGCGCCCGGCCCGTGGGGCGGTGCGTTGCTGCTACGTCTCGTCGCGGCGCCCAGCGTCCAATCCTGCGACGGGCTCAATTCCGGACACATGTACAGCCCGCTCACCTCCCGTGTTCGACGACAATTGGGCGGGGGCGTGGGCCGGGACCGCAGTGCGGCTTCACGCGCGCTGGGGTGTACGCATCTCATCTCGGACCGCGCGCCGCGGGAGGGCGACACCAGCGAGGTCACCGTGCCGGGGTTTGACCGCATCACCGCCGTCATGGGCCTGCGCGTGCACGCCATCGACGACCCCATCCCGACGGTGTTCATCGCACGCGCAGCCAGCCTGAAGGTGAATGAGGACGACGTCATCAACGCCATCGGGCTGAGCCGGACGGCCGAGGAGGTGGTGGCCGTCGTCGATGATCCTCTGCAACGCAGGCCAAACGTTCCACTTCCCGACGGAAAAGGCGCCCAGGTGACGGCACGGGAGTGGCCTTCCCGCGACCACGCCCGCGTCACGCTCGCCGGCAGCGGTGGCGCGGTGGTGGGGCTGCGCACGTCCTTCCAGGCGGGATGGCGCGCGCAGCAGGACGGGCGTGAGCTGCCGGTGGTTCGGAGCTCGGGCGTGCACGTGGCCGCCGTGGCCGACGACGTCACCGCGGGACCGGTGGAGTTCCGTTACGAGGTGCCGCGCTGGCCCCTGGCGTGGGCACTGGCCTGTTCCGGGCTGGCGTTGCTCCTGGCGCTGCTCATGGTGGGGCGTCGGGCGCGGGTGTGACGGCGTGTTGCCGAGGGGGCGGGGTGCGGTCATAGTCGGGGCCATGCATCTGCTCGCTGCTGCGCTCTCCCTGGCGGTGATGTCGGCCTCCCCCGCGAAGCCGTTCGGGCCCACCGGGACCAAGGCCCATCCCGTCGTGGGACCGGTGGCCGCGGTGCCCGGCAATGGACCGGAGCCCGTGCCATCCCGCGCTCCCGAGGAGGTCTCGCTCAAGGAGACGCGCAACGCGCGCGCGCTGCGGAGCGCCGGCGGATCCAACCCGCTGTACCTGAGTTTCCTCCTCTACAAGAACCTCTTCACCAAGGTGGATGGCAGCCGCTGCCAGCACTACCCCACGTGCTCCGCGTACGGCGTGCAGGCCGTGGGTCGCTACAACGTGCTGGGCGTGTTCATGACCATGGACCGGCTGTGGCAGAGCGGGAAGAGCTCCGTGGTGCGCAACAACCGCCTCGTCTACGGCATCGGGCCCACGCCGCGGTTCTATGATCCCGTCGAGGACAGCGCGTTCTGGTTCCGCTACCCGCTGATCCTGTGGCTGGGCCCGGACATCCCCACCGCCGACAAGGCCCACGGCCGCACCGCCGACGCAACCGAGCCCGAGAGCGAATCCTCGTCGTCGCCCCACAGGCACTGAGTCCCAATGTCCCTGCTCGTCGCCGCCTCGCTGGTGATGCTGTGCGCGTCACCGGATACCCCGGAAGCATCCCCGCCCGCGTCGCCCACGCCCCAGGCCACGCAGGAACCACCGCCGTCCCCGACGGAAACGCCGCCCCCGGCGCCCACGCCCCCGACGACAACACCCGCTCCCGAGCCGGTGGCCAGCGACCCGGCCGAGGAGGACCTGCATTTCGGGGATCACCTGTTTGACGACGGGGACTACTACCGCGCGGTCACGGAGTACCGTCGCTACCTGTTCCGCACCAAGGGTCGCGGGGAGCACGCGCCGCGCGTGGCCATGGCCATTGGTGAGGCGTACCTGCGCGGCGCGCAGTACGAGGCGGCGGCGTTGCAGTTTGACAGCGTGGCCGAGCGTCGGATGGACCCGCTGGGGCGCAGCGTGGCGGAGCTGGCCAGCGCGCGCGCCTACCTCCTCGACGAGCGGCCCCTGCTCGCGCGTCCCAAGGCGCGGCGCATCTTCCAGGACCCCTCGCTCGACGACGGGCTGCGCGCGGAAGCGGGACTGCTGCTGGGGCTGAGCTACATGGAAGGCGAAAACTACGCGAAGGCGCAGAAGGTCTTCCTGGACCCGAGGCTGCAGAAGGGAAGCCGCGCGCCGCTTGCCAAGGCGCTGCTCAACGCCATCTCCCAGCGCGACCGCCTGCCGCAGAAGAGTCCCATCCTCGCGTTCCTCTTCTCGCTGGTTCCGGGGTTCGGGCACTTCTACCTGGGCCAGTGGGCCGTGGGTTTCACCGCGCTGTTGTGGAATGGGCTGTTCATCTTCGGCGCCGCCGACGCGTGGCTGCAGCGCTCCTGGGGCGTGGCCATCATCCTCACGCTGCTGGAGCTGACGTTCTACGGCGGAAGCATCTTTGGCGCCGTCACGGGCGCGTTCAAATACAACCGCGACCAGGAGCTCAATTGGCGTGACGCCGTGCGCGCCCAGTACGAGCCCATCCTCAGGCTCGAGGAGCCGCAACCGGGGACGCAGCCGGGTGCCCTGGTGAGGTTCGGGGTGCCGGTGCAGGAGCCGGTCCCGCGGTAGTCAGCTTGCGTGGAAGCGCGTGACGTCCTGGGCCAACGTCGTGGGACCAGGCCGGGGACCATGGCGCGGAAGTCACCGCTCAACCACCCCAGTTCTCGCCGTCCACCTGCTGCCAAGGGACGACACGAACTCCGTGCCGTACCTGGGGCGTGTCGCCGCCGTACACCAGCCGCGCGTCCGCTCCGCGCAGCGCAGCAAACCAGTCCTCCGCGATGGTGGCGCCCGACTTCACCTCGACGGCGAGCGGCCCGGTGGCGCGGCCAACCACGATGTCGATCTCTTCTCCACGCACCTGGCGGAGATGCGCAATGTTGGGTGGAAGCCCCCGATGGACGCGCCACTTGTACACCTCGGCAGCCACCCAGCTCTCAAACACCGCGCCGCGGAGCGGGTGGGTGGCAAGCTGCTCCGCGCTGGTGATGCCGATGAGGTGGCAACAGAGGCCAGCGTCCAGGAAGTGGAGCTTGGGGGTCCTGACCAGCCGCTTGCGCGGGTTGTTCAGCCAGGGCGGTGCCAGGAACACCAGGAAGCTCGCCGCGAGAACCGAGAGCCATGCCCGGGCGGTGTTGTGCGAGACGCCGGCATCCGCGCCCAGCCGCGAGAGGTTCAGCTCCCGCGCGGTCGACCCGGCGCAGAGCCCAAGGAACGTCGTGAATGCGCCCAGGTTGCTGATGTCCAGCAAGCCGCGGACGTCCCGCTCCACGTAGGTGGCAACGTAGTCGGAGAGCCATCGCGCCGCCGGGATTCCCCGATCATGGATCCGCGGGTAGCTCCCGGTCACCAGCGTCTCCAGCAGCGTCCGCGGCCCGTGTGGGAAACGTTTGAGCTCACCCAGCGACGGAGGCAGCAGGTGAAGCACCGCGGTCCGCCCCGCCAGGGTCTGGGCAACGCGCCCGGTGATCGCAAAGTGCTCGGAACCTGTCAGCACGAATCGGCCTGGCTCCGGGCGCTCGTCGATCTCCTCCTGGAGGTAGCTCACCAGCTCCGGGACGTGTTGCACCTCGTCAATCACGGCCCCCGCCCGCAGGTCGTTCAGGAACCCGCGGGGATCCGAGCGGGCAAAACCGCGGAGGTCCGGCGGCTCCAACGACACGTACCGGTGGCTCGGAAAAGCACCCCGGCACAGCGTGGTCTTCCCGGACTGCCGCGGCCCGGTGAGGGTCACCACGGGGTAGAGCGAAGCCGCGCGTCGGAGCTCAGGCTCGAGGTCACGGGCAATCATGCACCGATTGTAATTTTGACTTACAATTGGTGCAAGGCGCGAATATCCTTCGTCCCTCGCCGCTGTACCGGCCCGCCGGCGTGCCCGGGCTTGGGGTCGTCTTCGTCCCACGCACCTTCTGCGCGCCTGGTGGAGCCACTTCGCAGGGCGGGGGTCTGCGGGTGGTTGTAAGCACGGACGCCAGCGGCGGCGGCAAACGCAGCGACCTTCACGTCGGAGCCAGTGAACCTCACACTGCAGGCACAAAGCGGCGGCGGCGGGATTGGACGCGCTGGGGCCACTGGCGTAGACGTTCGCGCGCGTTCACCCGCCGACGGAGCCCCGCATGAGCCGCGTCCTGTCCCTGGACCTCTTTGACATTGAAAGCCACCTCACGGAGGAGGAGCGCATGGCCCGCGCGGCCGTGGCGCGTTTCGTCGACGCCGACGTCCTCCCCGTCATCACCGAGCACTTCCGCGCCGGCACCTTCCCCGACAAGCTCATCCCCACGCTCGCCGACCTGGGCATGTTGGGCGCCAACCTCCAGGGCTACGGCTGCGCCGGGATGAGCCACACCGGCTACGGCATCTGCCTCCTCGAGCTCGAGCGCGGCGACAGCGGCATCCGCTCCTTCGCGTCGGTGCAGGGCTCACTGGTGATGTACCCCATCCTCACCTTCGGGTCGGAGGCGCAGAAGGACCGCTGGCTGCCGCAGATGGCCGCGGGCAAGGCCATTGGCTGCTTTGGCCTCACCGAGCCCGACTACGGCTCCGACCCGGGCGGCATGCTCACCCGCGCGGTGCAGCAGAAGGACGGGAGCTGGGTCCTCAATGGCTCCAAGCGCTGGATCACCAACGGCACCATCTGCAACGTCGCGGTGGTGTGGGCCAAGACCGGTGAGGGCGCGGACTCCATCCGCGGTTTCCTCGTCGAGCGCGGGACGCCGGGCTTCGAGGTGAAGGAGGTCACCGGCAAGTGGAGCCTGCGCGCCAGCTACACCGCCGAGCTCTATTTTGACGACGTCAAGCTCCCCGCCGACGCCATCCTCCCCAAGTCCACCGGGCTGAAGAGCGCGCTCATGTGCCTCAACAACGCGCGCGCGGGCATTGCCTTTGGTGCGCTGGGCAGCGCCATGGCCACCTTCGAGTGTGCTCGTCGCTACAGCATGGAGCGCAAGCAGTTCGGCCGTCCCATTGGGTCCTTCCAGCTGGTGCAGGAGAAGCTGGTGGAGATGTACACCGGCATCCAGGCGGGCCTGCTGATGAGCCTGCACCTGATGCGCCTCAAGGAGGCCGGCAAGGCCACGCACGCGCACGTCAGCATGTGCAAGCGCCACAACGTGGCCGTGGCCCGCAAGTGCGCCATCACCGCGCGGGAGCTGCTGGGCGCCAACGGCATCTGCGACGACTACCCGATTGTGCGGCACCTGCTGAACATCGAGAGCGTGTACACCTACGAGGGCACGCACGACATCCACACGCTCATCCTGGGAAGGGAGCTGACGGGCCAGAACGCGTTTGGCGGCTGAGCGGGCTCACCAGTTGGCGGCCATGGCGGCCACCCGCACCGCGCGCGCCCGGTAGACGCGCACCTTGTTCTCGAACCCCTTCACCGAGACCTCTTCCGGCTGCCCCGCGTCCAATCCGTCGACGGGACCGGCTGCGGTCATCAGCTCCTCGGTCATCACGATCTCACCCGGGCCCGCCGCGCTGCACAGTCGCGCGGAGAGGTTCACCGTGCTGCCAATGACGGTGTGCTCCATGCGCTCATGGCTGCCCATGTTGCCCATGACCACCTCACCCACCGTCAGCCCAATGCCCACCAGCACCGGCGTCTGGAAGCGCCCGTCGGCATTCATGCGCGCCACCTGCTCCTGGATGCGCACGCTGGCCTCCAGCGCCGCGCGCTCCGCCTGGTGACCCTCGAACACCGCCAGCACCGCGTCGCCCATGTACTTGTCGACGCTGCCCCCGTAGGTGTGCACCAGCTCCGCCTGCACGCGGATGTACTCGTTGAGCAGCTCGATGACGCGCTCCGGCGGGAGCTGCTCGCCCAGCGCGGTGAAGCCGCGGATGTCGCTGTTGAGCACGGTGAGCTTCTTGCGCATGGCGTGCTGCAGCTTGACGCCGTCACCGGTCACCGCGGCCTGGATCATCTTGGCGGTGTGCTTGGGGAGGAACTTCAGCATCTCAAAGCGCTCCTTGAGCTTGCTGAGCACCTTGTTGAGCGCCGCCCCCACCGCGCTCAGCTCATCCTCACCCTCGACGTCAATCACGTAGTCATACTGCTCGCGCTCGATGGCGCGCGTGCCACGCAGCAGCACCGCCACGCTGTGATGCAACCAGCGACGCATGTACGCACCAAACGCCACCACCACGAGGAGCATGAACCCCAGGCCTGCCAGCAGAGTGAGCGCCTCCCGCTGCAGCTCGGCCACGTACATCTCCACGCCGTAGTCCATCTGCAGGATGCCGGCCACGCTGCCATCCGCGCGCCGCACCGGGGCCATGCCGCTGATGAACCAGCCGTGCTCGTCCTGGAAGACGTCGGTCTGCTCGGAGGCGGCGCGGTCCAGCACGTTGCGGTAGTGCGCCGCCACGGCGGGCGGAGGACGGTAGGGATCCCCCACGAAGGTCCGCTGCTGCAGCATGACGACGAACTGGTACTGCCCGGAGCCCGGCGGCGCCTCACGCAGGATGTAGACCTGGTCCTCTTTGAGGTTGTTGGCCAGCTGCGCGGTGTGCAGCCGCTCCCGCACGCGCTGGAACGCTTCACCGCTGACGTCGTCATTCCCGTGGATGGCGTCCAGGTCATCACCGCGCAGGTACGGGACGGCGCTCACCGCGGCGGTGCGCAACGCCAGGCCGAACTTCTCCTGGATGTTGCGGTTCTCGCGCTGCACCAGGAAGTACAACGCGGTGAGCCCCAGCACGAAGTACAGCGCGGTGAACGGCCACACGAACCGGAAGGCGATGCTGCGGTACCACGGCAATGCCGCGCTCACCGCCGCCGTCATCCGACGACCCCACGGGTCGGTGGCGGTGACCTCGTCCCAGTTCACCGGCGGCCGCGGGTTATTCGGTTGCGGGCTCATCTTCCCTCCCCTCCTCGTCGCCGGCGGGGACCCAGACAGGCTCCTCCTCCAGCGCGGGTCTGCCCACCAGCAGCTCGTGCGGACCGAAGGTGGCTTTGTACTTGAGCGAAGGACATTCCCGGACGCGGTAGCCCATGTAGAGATGCGGAATCCGACGGGCGCGCGCGTAATCCAACTCGAAGAGCACGCTGGCCACGCCCAGGCTCCGCCAGCCCTCGTCGGGGTGGTAGAAGAAATACACGGAGCTGAGGCAGTGCGGGGTCTCGTCGCAGATGCCCACCGCCACCAGGCGGTCCTCCAGCCAGTAGCTCAGCTCACGCGCGCACGGGTGCGGAAAGCAGAACTGGAGGAAGTAGGTCTCCTCGTCCATGCTGCTGTCATTCCAGCCGCGCGCGTCTTCCCGGGCGGCGTGCCAGGCGCGGTAGAGCCGCAGTCGCTCGTCGTCGACCGTGGGCGCACCCACCTGCACGCGGATGCCGCGACACTTGCGCCACGCCCGCCGCTGGCTGCGCGTGGGGCGGAAGGTCTCCACCGGGATGCGCAGGGAGATGCACTCCGTGCACGGGCTGCAGGTGGGGCGGAAGTAGGTGGGGCCGAACCGTCGCCAACCGTGCGTGAGCATGAGCTCCAACTCCTGCGGCGTGACGTCCAGCATGACCTTGTTCTCCATGGTCGATTGCTGGTCGGGCAGGTAGGAGCACGCCGACGGGGGCGAGACGATGTGCTGCAGCAGGCGAGCCACGGTCTGGATCTAGCACACGGGAACGGAGACGCCGAAAAATGCCGACGGGCTCCCCCGGGGATGCCCACGGTCGGGCACGGCTTTCCTCGGACCGGTCCGCGTTCTAGATACGCGTCTCACCGTCGTGCGGAAGGGAGCCATGGCAGTCGAATACGTCGTGGGCGTGGACCTGGGGACCACCAACAGCGTCGTGGCCAGCGCGCGCATTGAGGCCGCGCAGGCGGACAACCCCGGCGCGTCCATCACGACCATGCCCATCCCGCAGCACATGGGTCCCGCCGAGGTCACGCCGCTGCCCGGGCTGCCTTCCGCGGTCTACCTCCCGTCGGTGCACGAGCTTCCCGAGAACGCGCTGGCGTTGCCGTGGGCGTCCACCCCGACCAATCCGCCCGCCATCGTCGGAGAATGGGCCAAGCGCCAGGGCGCCAAGACCCCCGGGAGGCTCATCACCTCCGCCAAGAGCTGGCTGTGCCACGGCGGCGTGGACCGCGAGAGCGCCATCCTGCCCTGGGGCGCGCCGCCGGAGGTTCCACGTCTCTCCCCGGTGCACGTCAGCACCATGCTGCTGCGCCACATGAAGGGAGCCTGGGATCACGCGCATCCCGGCACGCCGCTGCATGAGCAGGAGGTGATTCTCACCGTACCGGCCTCCTTCGACGAGGTGGCGCGAGAGCTCACCGTGCAGGCCGCGCGCGAGGCGGGACTCACCCGGCTCACCCTGCTCGAGGAGCCGCAGGCCGCGTTCTACGACTTCGTGGGTGCGCAGGGAGCGGAGCTGGCGCGCGTGCTGCAGGGCAAGCGCCTCGTCCTCGTCGTCGACGTGGGCGGCGGCACCACCGACCTCACGCTGGTGGAGGTCAAGCAGCACCCCGGTGGCGACGTCACGCTGACCCGCATCGCGGTGGGTGATCACATCCTGCTGGGCGGCGACAACATGGACCTCAGCCTCGCCCGCCTCGTCGAGCAGAAGGCGTTTGGGGAGGCGGGCAAGCTGGAGGCGGCGCAGTGGTCGCAGCTGGTGCACGTGTGTCGCATGGCCAAGCAGGCGCTGCTCTCCGAGAAGGGAGGGCCGGCCAAGTACGGCGTGGCCATTCCCGCGCGCGGCGCCAAGCTGGTGGGCGGAAGCACCAAGGTGGAGCTGGCGCGGGAAGAGGCCATGGCGGTGCTGCTGGACGGGTTCTTCCCCATGGCCACCTCCGAGCCGCCCAGGATCCGCGGTCGCGCGGCGGGCCTCATGGAGCTGGGTCTGCCCTACGCCAATGAGCCGGCCATTCCGCGACACATCAGCGCGTTCCTGTGGCGTCATGCGCAGGAGGCCCGTCGCGTCCTGGGCCGTCCGCTCGACGAGCAGGCCCTGCCGCGCCCGGATGCGGTGCTGCTCAACGGCGGTGTCTTCCGCGCCCCCGCCATCCGCGAGCGTCTCACCGAGGTGTTCAAGTCCTGGTGGCCCAGGGAGGGCGGCGTCCCGTTCCTGCCGCACACCTCCCTCGACGCGGCGGTGGCGCGCGGCGCGGCGTATCACGGTCTCACCCGTCGCGGACTGGGCTACCGCGTGGGTGGCGGCACCGCGCGTGCGTATTACGTGGGTCTCGAGGGGGAGAAGGCGTTGTGCGTGGTGCCCCGCGGCTTCGAGGGCACGGGCGACCTCACCGTGCAGCGCAGCTTTGCGTTGACGGTGGGCAAGCCGGTGCGGTTTCCGCTGTTCGCCTCGTCGGTGCGGCAGGACAACCTGGGAGACATCATCACGCTGGAGCCCGCCGACGCATTCGAGCCGCTCCCCCCCATCCAGACCGTGCTGGAGGGCGGCGGTGGCGACGTGCCGGTGCAGCTCCACGCCAACGTGACGGAGATTGGAACGCTGGAGCTCTCGTGCGTGAGCACCGACGGTCGACGCTGGCGCCTGGAGTTCCAGCTCCGCGGCACCGGCAGCGCGGTCCCCCATGACGAGCGTCGCGTGGAGGGAACCGTGGCTCCCGCCCGCCGGGGTCTCGACGAGGCCAAGGGTGAGATCGAGCGCGTCTACGGCAAGCGGCCGCTCCCGGTGGAGCCGAAAGACGTGAAGGGCATGTTCCGCACGCTGGCGCGCATCATCGGTGAGCGCGAGGAGTGGAACACCGCCACGCTGCGTGAGCTGTACGGTCCGGTGTGGGCGGGCGCGGACAAACGTCGACGGACGGTGGACCATGAGCGCATCTGGTTCCAGCTGGCGGGCTACTGCCTCCGCCCGGGTTTTGGCGCCCCGCTGGACCGCTTCCGCGTGCAGGACCTGTGGAGCATCTACGAGCCCGGCGTGCAGTACGTGAAGAGCACCCCCAACTGGATTGAGTGGTGGATCCTGTGGCGACGTGTCTCCGGCGGCCTGCAACGCGCGCAGCAGGAGCGCATCCTGGAGACGCTGACGCCGTACCTGAAGCCGCACACCGGTCGCACGCCGCCGCCACGACCCAAGGGGCCGCGCGCCGAGGGTCGCGAGGAGATGGTGCGGCTGGTGGCCTCGTTGGAGCGGCTGGGCGCGGAGCAGAAGGCCGAGGTGGGACGCTGGCTCCTGCACGAGCTGGAGGGACCGGAAGGTGCGCGCAAGAGCTGGTGGCCCATGGGTCGCCTGGGTGCGCGCGTGCCCTTCCACGGCTCCGCCGCCGACGTGGTGCGCAAGGAGCGCGCGGAACAGTGGCTGGAGAAGCTGCTCGCGCGCGACTGGGGCAAGACCGAAGGTGCGGCCTTTGCCGCCGCCATGATCGCGCGACGCAGTGGTGACCGTGAGCGCGACGTCGACACCGCGCTGCGCGAGAAGGTGGCGGAGCGGCTCCGAAAGGTCCCCGGTGCCGAGCGCTGGGTGACGCTGGTGCTGGAGGGAACGCAGGAGCTCAGCACCGAGGACCAGGCGCGCCTGGTGGGCGAGAGCCTGCCCGCCGGTCTCAAGCTGATGGAGGAATGAGCACGGGCGGCGCCATGATCCGTGTCGCCACCGCCGCTCCCATCGGGTGTGGTTCCACTTGAAACGACGGTCTTGGCTTCCTGCCCATGCGATTGGGTGCGGCTCTTTGAAACAACGCTTGGTCGCAGGCGTAAGCTCATCCGCAGGTGCCCGGCAATGGTCAGCCCCTACATTGCAGGCCGGTCTCCTTCGCGCTGAATCGGTCGGTCCGGTCGCATCGCGTGCCGTTTTCCGTCGTCATGACGGTGCGGCCCGGGGCTGACCCTTGCCGGGCACCTTCACCGTTCACGCGTTACAGGCACCGGGCAGCC
>JBFMGU010000018.1:0-69263 GCA_040752415.1 Myxococcota bacterium | reverse complement strand
GGCGGCGCTGGGAGCGGCCTCCGCGGGGTAGGTCCAGATCCGCTGACCGGTGGTGGTGCCCACGGCGTACACGTGCTTGTCGTACGAGCCGAAGATCACCTTGTCCTTGAGCACCAGCGGGTCGCCCTTGAGCCGGCCCAGCGTGGTGTACTTCCAGACCTCCCGACCCGCGAGGTCCAGCGCGTAGAAGGTGTTGTTGGTGCTGCCGAAGAAGACCATGCCCTCGGCCACCTTGATGGCGCTCACCACCTCCCGACGGGTGGTGTACTTCCAGGTGAACTCACCCTTCTTGCTGATGGCGGACTCGTCGCCATTCTCGCTGCCGAAGATGATGAGGTCACCGGCCAGCGCGGGCGTGCTGTAGACGGGAGCGGAGGCCACGTACTCAAAGACCTTGACCACCGGCTCCTCGCAAGCGGTCAGCAGCGGCATCACGGCGAGGGACAGCAAGGTCAGGACGCGCGTGCGCATGGCAACAACCCCCAGTGGAACCGCCCACAAGACGGCCCCTGAATAGGCCGCCGCCCGTATAACACAGGGGTGTGGGCGGGGCGTCCGCCCGGGCTCGCACGCCGGCGGGGGCCAAACCCTTGTCCCAGGCCACCGACGGTGTACCGTGCGGCTTCCCGCTGGCCGCGACCATGGGTTCCCCGCGGCCCCACATTGAGACCGAAACCAGCTCCGTGGACAGCGCCGTCCCCACCCCCACCTGCCCCCGCTGCAGCCAGCCGCGACTGGACGGTGCCCGTTTCTGCGGCAGCTGTGGCTTCCGTTACGACGACACGCCCGCGAGCCACCCGCCCCCGAGCCGCCCCAGCCCGGCCATGTTCGTGCCCACGCAGGCCATGAACAATCCCACGCCCGGCGCCGGGGTGGTGACCGCGCCGCCGCCCGCCAACGCGCCCGCCCCCGCGCTCCCGCCCACCACGCACGCGCGCAGCATGACGCCCCGGATGTCGGGCGGCACAGCGGATGATCCCATGGTGGGCACGGTGGTCGACGGGCGCTACCGCGTCATGGACCGGCTGGGCACCGGCGGCATGGGCACGGTGTACCGCGTGGTGCACGAGCGCATGCGCAAGATCATGGCGCTCAAGCTGCTCAATCCCGCGCTCAGCGCCGACCCCGTGGTGCGCGCCCGATTCTGGCGGGAGGCGCGTGCGGCCAGCCTGCTGGAGTCGCGGCACACCGTGGCGGTGTTCGACTTTGGCGAGACGCCCGACGGGCTGCTCTACCTGGCCATGGAGTACCTGCGCGGGGAGACGCTGGCCTCGCTGCTGCACCGCCAGGGGAAGCTTTCCCCCTCGCGCACCGCGCGCGTGCTGAGCCAGGTGCTCAAGAGCCTGGAGGAGGCGCACGCGCAGGGCATCGTCCACCGCGACATCAAGCCGGACAACATCTTCCTCGTGGACAGCGACGAGCCGGACCTGGTGAAGGTGCTGGACTTCGGCATTGCCAAGGGCAAGCGCATTGCCGACGAGCAGCCGCAGCACTCCACGCGCAGTGACCTGGTGGTGGGCACGCCGGAGTACATGGCGCCGGAGCAGGCGCGGGGTCATGACGTGGATGGTCGCGCGGACCTGTGGGCGGTGGGCGTGATGATGTTCGAGTGCCTGTTCGGCCGGCTGCCCTTCTACGGCCCCACGCCCATGGACACGCTGGTGGCGCTGATGGAGCGGCCCACGCCGCGCCCGGAGGAGGCCGCCCCCGACGTGCAGGTGCCACCCACGTTGTGGGCGGTGGTGGAGCGCGCGCTGCAGAAGAAGCGGGAGCTGCGCTTTGAGAGTGCGGCGCAGATGCGGGACGCGCTGATGGCCGCCACGGCGGAGTTCGCCTCCATCAGCACGCCCCCCGCCCGACCTCCGCGGCCGGTCACCGCCGACGTGCTCCGTGGTCACGACGAGGACCTGGGCATTGCCGACCGCGAGGAGTGGGACAGCTTCGCGCGGCAGCAGAAGACGCGGCGGCGCATCCTGGTGGTGCTGGGCGCGGCGGCGGCGGTGGGCCTGGGGGTGGGCGTGGGGACGCTGCTCTCCCCCGCCAAGCCGGTGACGACGGAAGTGGAGCCCAACAACCACCCCACCCAGGCCAACCTGGTGGTGCCGGAGTGGCGCGTGGACGGGGAGCTGGGCGTGCCGGTGGAAGGCAAGGGCGACGTGGACCGCTACGTGCTGGAGCTGCCCGCCGGCCCGCACGTGCTGACCGCGCGCGTGGTGCCCACCGCCCCGGGCACGGTGAACCTGGGATTGACCGCGTGGGTCGACGACAAGCTGGTGGCGCACGGCTTTGGCAAGAAGGAGCCGCACCCGCGCATCCCGAATCTCGTGGTGGAGGGGCGGCGCCTGGACCTCATGGTGCGCGAGGAGAACCCCACCACCGACACGCCGCCGACGCCAACCGCGGTGGGCTACCGCCTGGAGATCCTCCCGCTGCGCCCGCTTAGCGTGGGTGAGGAGCGGGAGCCCAACAACAGCTCCGCCGCCGCGGGCGTGCTGAACGAGGGCCAATCCATCAACGCCTGGCTGGCCCCGCCCGACGACGAGGACTGGTTCAAGGTGGCCCTGCCCCCGGATGACCGCGAGCTGGAGGCCGACGTGGCGCCCACGCCGGAGCTGGCCGTGGACGTGTCCTTCTACGGCTCCGACGGACGCAAGGTGGCGCGGCGTGCCGGCAAGCCGGGGGAGCGGGTCAGCCTGCGCGTGTCATCCAAGCGGTGCGGCTCCCCCTGCTACGTGGCGGTGGAGGCGGAGGGACGTCCCGGCGGTGAGGATCCCGCCTACCGGCTGCAGCTGCGCTGAGGCGCGCGCGCAGACGTGACCTCGGACAAGCAGGCCCTTCGTGCGGACCCGATCCTGCTTCGCCGTTATTTCGCCTTGAGCGCGTCCCCTGACCACGCGCGGAGGCGCGGACATGCAGCTTCCCCTGGCCCTCTCCCTGGTCCTCCTGGTGGCGGCGCAGACCGTCACCCGCGACGAGGAGCTGGCGCTCTTTGTGGACCAGGCGTTCCAGAAGCAGAAGGCCGCCTTCCCCTCCCCGCCCGAGCTGCAGGTGCGTGACGGCGTGGTGACGCTGACGGGAACCGTGGAGACCCTGGCCCAGGGCCGCGCGGCGGAGCGCCTGGTGGAGAGCGTGGAGGGTGTGGAGGGTGTGGAGAACGCCTTGACGGTGGTCCCACGGGAGCCCCGCTCCGACGAGGAGATCGCCCGCGACGTGCGCCTCTCCCTGGAGCGCAACATCTACCTCTCCGCACGCGCGCTGGACTTCCGGGTGGAGCGCGGCGTGTTGCACCTCGGCGGCACCGTCGACAACGCATTCGAGCGCCACCACGCCGAGGAGGTGCTGAGCTACATCCCCGGGCTGATCCGCGTCGACAACGACATCCGCGTGGAGGAGAACGCCCGCAGCGCTGCCGACGACCGCCTGCGCACGCGGGTGGTGCGTCGCCTGTACTGGAGCCCGTGGGTGGATGCCGACCAGGTGGGCGTGGCGGTGCAGCGCGGCGTGGTGATCCTGAAGGGCACGGTGGACACCGCGCGGGAGCGCACGCGCGCGGAGGACCTGGCCCGCGACGCCGGCGCCACCGAGGTGCGCAACGAGTTGCACGTGCGGGGCGTGGACGCCGCACCGCTCGGCGGGAGACGTCGCGCCCCGGGACAATCCTGATGGGGCTCTTCTGGAATGACGCCCTTGCTCCCGCCAATGAGATTGGGTGCGGCTCTTTTGGGACGACGCTGCGGAAGCACATCCGCAGGTGGCCAGCAATGGTCAGCCCGGGGTCGCGCCGTCATGACGACGGAAACGGCACGCGATGCGACCGGACCGACAGATTCAGCGCGCTGGAGAACGGCCAGCAATGTAGGGGCCGCCCGTTGCCGGTAACGCGTGAACGGTGAAGGCGGCCGGCAATGGTCAGCCCCGGGCCCAGCGGGCATCACGACGGAAAACGGCACGAGATGCGGCCGGACCGACAGATTCAGCGCGCTGGAGAACGGCCGGCAATGTAGGGGCTGTCCGTTGCCGGTAACGCGCGAACGGGGCCAGTGCCCGGCAATGGTCAGCCCCGGGCCCCGCGGTTCATGACGACGGAAATCCGGTCCGTGGCCGGGAATGGTTCGGCACCCGCGCGCTCCAGTCGGTTCATGACGATGGGCCCTACATGGCGGGCGTGTCGTCATGAACCACAGGGGCCAACATCGCGCGCCGTTGTTCCATCGTGATAGCCAGCGGAGCCCTACATTTCAGGCCTCTTCTCCGTCGTGATGCCCGCTGGGCCCGGGGCTGACCATTGCCGGCCGCCTTCACCGTTCACGCGTTACCGGCAACGGGCAGCCCCTACATTGCTGGCCGGTCTTCCGTCGCGTTTAACCGGTCGGTCCGGTCGCATCGCGTGCCGTTTTCCGTCGTGATGCCCGCTGGGCCCCGGGGCTGACCATTGCCGGGCACTGGCCCCGTTCGCGCGTTACCGGCAACGGGCAGCCCCTACATTGCTGGCCGGTCCTCCGTCGCGTTGAACCGTGGCACAGCGAGGCGCGGGCTGACGAACCGCGCCCACTGCGCCTGCTTTCACCGCCAGCACGGTCCGGCAGGCCCAACAGCGTTCACAGCGTCATCGTCGTGTTTCACCGGTTACCGCGGTCAACCCGAACGGGAACCGCTGTCGTGGCGGGAGGCCAAGAGCGTCGTCACAAAAGAGCCGTACCCATCCCGGTTCGATCCACCTTCGCCACGGCTTGACACCCGCGCGCTCAACTGTCCCTAATCTCCGCGACGAGATCGGGGGATTGCGTTGCGGCTGGCGGTCACAACCTTCCTGGCGCTGGGCGCGGCGGCGTCGGTCACCTGGCTGGCGCGGGCCCAGGCTCCCGTGGAGTCGCTGGCGCCGCTGCCACCGCCCGAGAAGCTGGACCCGCGCAAGGTGGAGCTGGGCAAGAAGCTGTTCCACGACGTGCGGCTCTCCCGCGACCAGTCCATCTCCTGCAGCAACTGCCATCCCGTGGGTCGGGGTGGGGTGGACGGGCAGCGCTTCTCTCGCGGCGTGGGCGGCACCGCGGCGCTCAACACGCCCAGCGTCCTCAACGCGGCCTTCAACTTCCGGCAGACCTGGAGCGGCAACGCGCCCTCGCTGGAGGACGTCGTCGAGGCGCCGGTGCTCAGCCCCACGCTGATGGGCAACAACTGGGACGTGGTGGTGACCCGGCTGCGCGAGGCGCCCGCCTACGCCGCGGCATTCAACGACCTCTACGGCGAGGTCTCCGCGCACGGCGTGAAAGACGCGGTGGCGGAGTACATGCGCTTCATCGTCCCGCGGGGCAGCCGCTTTGACCGGTTCCTGATGGGGGAGACCGACGCGCTGAGCCCGGAGGAGTACCAGGGCTATCTCCATTTCGTGGGTTATGGCTGCGTGTCGTGTCACCAGGGGCGCAACGTGGGCGGCAACATGTACGCGCCGCTGGGCGTCATGGGGGACTACTTCAAGGAGCGCGGGGAAATCACCAAGGCGGACCTGGGCCGCTACAACGTGACCGGACGCGAGCGCGACCGCCACGTCTTCAAGGTGCCCAGCCTGCGCAACGTGGCGCTCACCGCGCCCTACTTCCACGACGGGTCCGCCGCCACGCTCGACGCCGCCATCACCATCATGGCGCGCTACCAGCTCGGTCGCGGGCTCACCGCCTCCGAGATCACGCAGATTGCCGCGTTCCTCAACACGCTGACCGGCCTGGTCCCGAGCGGGGCGGTGCCGTGAAGGAGCTGCGGCGTCACCTGGTGGCCGTGTTGCTGGCCGCCGCCGTCACCGTGACCCTCACCCTGCTCTTCCGCGCCGCGCAGGACCGCGACGCCGAGCAGCACAGCCGCGCCACCGCCGAGCTGCGGGACGTGCGGGAGCTGGATGCCCAGCTGGACGCCCTGGTGCTGCAGGCCCGCTTCGCGCTGCTGCCCAACTATGACCGGCTGGTGCAGACGTTGGCGGAGCTTGCGCGCCGGACGGGCGCGCTGCGCCAGGACGTGATGGCCCACGCGCTGTCCGACCCCGCCGTGGACGCCGCGCTCCAGGCGCTGGAGTCCGACGTCACCGAGAAGGGCACGCTGGTGGAGGACATCAAGTCCAGCAGCTCCGTGTTCCGCAATTCCTCCAGCTACCTGCCGCGCGCCCTGGGCGAGGTGGAAGGAACCCCCGGCGCCGGCGAGAAGCTGGACACGCTGCAACGCGCGACCCTGCGCGCCATGCTCACCCCCGACACCGCTTCCGCCGCGGAGCTGGAGGAGGTCACCCGTCGCATCCTGCTGGAGGTGACCGACCCCGACACCACCTACCCGGAGCTGGCGCGGGCGGCGCGACACGCACGCATGATGTCCGCACGTCGGCAGGCGCTGGCGGAGCTCATCACCCGCTACCTCGCGTTGGACAGCGCCGCGGCCACCGGGCAGCTCGCCACCGCGTACCAGCAGTTCGTCACCGCGCAGCGCCAGCGCTCCGAGCTGTTCCGCGTGGTGCTCTACGTCGTCAGCGTGCTGCTGGCCCTGTACGTGGCCATCACGCTGATCCGCATGGCGCGGCTCAACGCCTCGGCGCGGCGCTTCGTCCCCTATGAGTTCCTGCAGCTGCTGGGGAAGCGCACGCTCTCCGACGTGGAACGCGGCGACAGCGTGCAGCAGGAGATGACCGTGCTGTTCTCCGACATCCGCTCCTTCGCCAACATGAGCGCGCGGCTCACGCCGCAGGAGAACTTCCGCTTCATCAACGCGTACCTGGAGGCCATGGAGCCCGCCATCCACGGGTACATGGGCGTGGTGAACCAGTACCTGGGGGACGGCATCATGGCGCTGTTCCCCCGGGACGCCGACGACGGCGTGCGCGGCGCGCTGGCCATGTCGGACGCGCTGCGGCAGCTCAACCTCCGACGGGTGCGCGAAGGCCTGGTCCTCATCCGCGCCGGCATTGGCGTCAACAGCGGACGCGTCATGCTGGGAACCATTGGCGGGTGTGAGCGCATGGACTGCGGCGTGGTGGGGGACGCGGTGAACCTCGCCTCGCGCGTGGAGGGGCTCACCAAGGTCTATGGCACGGAGCTGCTCATCACCCAGGCCACGCGCGAGCGGCTGCGCGACCCCGCCCGTTTCTCCATGCGCACCGTGGACCGCGTGCTGGTGAAGGGCGCGGAGAATCCCATCACCGTGTACGAGGTCTGGAACCCACGGGACCCTTCGCGCGCCGCCCTCGACGCCACCGTGCTGGGCCGGTACGAGGACGCGCTGGGCCACTACCGGGCGCGCCGGTTCGAGGAGGCGGGGGTGGTGTTCCGGGCCTGCCTGGAGCAGGTACCGGATGACCCGCTCTTCAAGCTGTACGCGCAGCGGTGTGAACGCCTCCAGCGCGAGGCACCCCCGGAGGATTGGGCCGGGGTGCTGCGCATGGAGACGAAGTAGCCAACCGTGCCGAAAGTTGGCGAAGTGGCCGCGGCGCACCGCCCTGGATCAGGTCCCCCCGGTCATCAGGTCCCCCCGCGCCCGCGGACCCGACATCACCAGCATGTCAACTGATCCAGGGCGGTGCTTCGCTGCCACTCCGCCCCGCTTCCCTCTGACGCTCCACACCGCACTCCAGGGCTCGCGCCGTTTCGCCGCTCAGCCGCTGCGCTCGCAGTCCCTATTACTAATAATGACTAACACAGGATTGCCGCGCGTTGCAACACCGCCGTGACATCCTCCGCGCTGCGCCCCGTCTCCAACACCAGCACCTGGCACAGCCGCTCCGACGAAATACCTGGCTCCCGGCGCAACAACGTCAGCGCGCGCACGGCGAGCAACGCTTCATCCCGCTCACGCACCGCGTGTTGGTAGCGCTGGTCCAGCTCCCGGAAGCGTTGCGCCAGCGTGGTGACCAGCTTGCCGGCCCACGTGTCCATGGCCAGCTTCTCCTCCAGGTCCTCCCGTCCCACCACCGCCACGGTGACGGGGGTGAGCGCACGCACGGTGGCGGTCCGCGGCGGCCCGGTCAGCGCGGCCATCTCCCCGAACACGTCCCCCTCCTCCATGGTGCGCAGCACGTTCTCCTGGCCGGAGACCTCCTTGCTCACCTCACAACGACCGGAGGTGATGATGTACACGGCGTCGCCCTGGCCACCTTCCCGCACAATGTATTCGCCGGCCGCGTACTCCTCGGTGCGGAAGCGCAGGAACCCGCTGCGCACGAAGGTCTGCACGTCCCGCTTCAGCGCCGCGGCGCTGGCATGGCGCGCCCGGGGATCCACGTTCAGGGCCTTCATGGCAATGCGACACAGTTCCCGCGGCAGCGTCACGCCGGTGGCCACGCTCTGCGGGTCGCGGATGAGGCCGTTCCGGGCCTGGATCAGCATCTCCTTGACGCTTCGCGCGGAATAAGGCGGGCTTAGGGTCAGGATCTGGTAGAGCACCGCGCCCAGGCCAAACACGTCGGTGCGCTCATCCAGCGCGGCAGTGTCCCCGCGCGCCTGCTCCGGTGAGAGATACGCCAGCGTTCCCACCACCGTGCCGGGAGGATCCTGGTGCGCCGCGCCCAGCCGCTGCGCCGTGCCCCAGTCCATCAGGTAGACCTGCCCAAAGCTCCCCACCACCACGTTCTGCGGCTTGATGTCGCGGTGGATGATTCCCATGCTGTGCGCGAAGGAGACGGCGTCGCAGACCTTGAGGAACACCTCCAGCAGCGCGTGGGCCTCCTCCGGTTTCTGCTGCAGCAGGCTGGTGGGCAACAGCTCATGGAGCGCACGGCCCTCCACGCGCTGCATGGTGAACCACGGCGTGCCGTCCTCCTGGATGCCCAGCGCGTGGACGGGCACCACGTGGGGATGCTCCAGCTGCGCGGTGAGTCGTGCCTCGCGGTTGAAGCGCTCCACCTCCACCGGCTCACGCGCGCGCTCCGCGTGGAGCACCTTGCGCGCCACCCAGCGCTCCAGGTCCTCGTCGCGGGCCCGACGCACCGAGCTCGTGGCTCCGCGCGCAATCTCCTCCTCACCCGCCACGTCCTGCGGGGTCACGTGCTTTCGCATGGCGTTGGCCTCGTCTCACTCGCCGGGCGCCGCGTAACCCAGCTTCTTGATTCCCAGCGTCTTGATCTTGTGGACCAGCGTGCGCAGCGGCATGCGCAGGCGCCGGGCGGCCAGCGTCTGGTTGCCACCGGTAGCGTGCAGGGCCTGCACGATGAGCCGGGTCTCGTAGCGTTGCACCAACGCCTTGAAATCCAGCTCCGCGACCATGCTGATCTCCATGGTCGGTCCATCATCGTCGGGAGGAGTGGACTGCAGCTCCGGCTCCGGCGTGGGCGGCGGCACCGCCTGACGCACACGCTCCGGGAGGTCCTCCACGCTGATGGTGTCCAACCGGGCAATCACCACGGCGCGTTCGATGGCGTTCTTCAGCTCCCGGACGTTGCCGGGCCACGAATAGGCGAGGAGCAAGTCGCGTGCCGCGGGCATGAACCCCTGCAGCTGCCGCCCTACCAGCGTGTTGGCTTCGGCGAGGAAGCGCTCCGCCAATGGAAGAATCTCCTCCTTGCGGTTGCGCAGCGGCGGGATGCGCAGCGTCATGGCGTTGAGGCGGAAGAGCAGGTCGGAGCGGAAGGTGCCCTGGGCGCTCATCTCCTCGAGGTCGCGGTGGGTGGCGGCAATGATGCGCACGTCCACCTCGATCTCCTTGGTCGACCCCACGCGGGTGATGCGCCGCGTCTCCAGCACGCGCAGCAACGCGGTCTGCGCCGCCGCGGAAAGCTCGCCAATCTCGTCGAGGAACACGGTGCCGCCGTGCGCCGCCTCGAACACGCCGCGGTGCTGCTGGGTGGCGCCGGTGAACGCGCCCTTCTCATGGCCAAACAGCGTGCTCTCGAGCAGATGCGCAGGGATGGCGCCGCAGTTGATGCACACCATGGGCTGGCGCGCGCGCGGGGAGCGCTCATGGATGGTGCGGGCCATGACCTCCTTGCCCACGCCGGTCTCACCCCAGAGCAGCACCGGGATCGTCGAGCGGTGCAGGCGGTCCACCGTCTCGTCCAGCTCCCGCATGGCCTGGCTGCGCAACACGCCGCGCGGCGCGGGCTGGGCGGGCGCTTCCACGGTGTGCGCAGCCTCCGGCGCCAGGGCCACCGCGTGCCGCTCGGAGGTCTGTCGCAACGCGCCGCGCGCGGCCTCCAGCAGGGCTTCCGCCGTGGTGGCGGTGTGCGGATAGACGGCCACGCCCACGCGCAAGGGCCCGGCCTTCACCAGCTGCGCGGCCAGCTCCTGGGCACGCTCCGACGAGGTTTCCGCGAGCAGCACCTCCAGGACCCCGCTGCTGTACACCGCCACGCGGTCCACCGCGGTGAGATGGGTGGCCAGTCGCGCGGCCAGCTCCGCCACGTCCTCCCCCACGCGCGTGGAGCGCACCGCCAGCACCGCCGCGGTCCGCCCGAAGTGGCGCGCGCGCACCAGCTCGTCGTGGACGCGGTCCTGGAAGTGCTCGTGGCTCTCCAGCGCACCCGCGGCGCGCGCGGTGGTGGAGTGCGCCACCAGGCGGATGCGCACCGAGCCGAGCGAGACCACGTCGCTGGGCGCGAGCGGCGTCTCACTCTGGATGGGGTTGTCATTGACCTGCGTTCCGTTGGTGGAACCCAGGTCCTCCACCAGCACCTGCCCGTGGTGACGACGGAAACGCGCGTGCAGCCGTGAGAGCGAGCGGTCCGCCACGACCAGGTCCGCCGGCGAGCTGCGCCCCACCACGACCGCGCCGCCATCCGGCAGCCGCCCCACCGCCGCACCGCCGAGGTGATAGGCCACCAGGAACACCGGCGGCTCACCCCGCTCCTCCATGCCCGCGCCCGCCGTCAGTCGAACGGTTTCCAGTTCCACGACGCTCCCTCCCACGTGCCCACCTAGTTACGCAGGGTTGATGCAACTGCGCAAGGTTTGCCTGGTCAAGCAAGCCCGCTGGGCAACTGTTGCCTGGCTATGCGCCCGTAGCCGAGCCGAAGTACCCACGAAGGCCTCCCGCGGGCTCCAGGATGCGCAAGCGGTGATCCTCCGACACCAGCGCCAGGACCCGCGTGTGCTCCGTCCAGAGCCATCCGGCCAGCTCCGGGCAGGGTGTTCCAGCTCCTTCCACGTCGAGGCGGAGGGTGGAGGGCGCGGTGCGGCGGTCCAGGCTGCGCGGGAGGACACGCAGGCCCTGCAGCGACAAGCCCATCCCAACCCGCAACCACTTGAGCACGCTCTCCTTGAAGGCAAACGCGGCGCACGTCGCCAGGACGTCGTGGGAGAACAAGCCACGCCACGCCGCCAGCTCACCGGGCGCAAAGGCCTCACGCGCAAACGCCTCGCCATGGTCCTCAAGCGTGACGAGGTCCAACCCCGCCGCCACCTCGCACGCCAGTGCAACGGCCAGGCCATCCGCGTGCGTGATGGACACGGTGACGTCGAGGTCCTGGCCGTGCGGGAGCTGGATGACGCGCGGTCGCCCCTGCTCCGGCCCTTCCGCGGTGAGGATGGCCCGACGCTCTCCCGCTCCGCGCAACAGCGTGAGCGCATGGTGCGCGGCGAGGCGACCGGCAGCGTGCTCCCCGCGGCGTTTGACGGTGCCGCGCGCGAAGACGGGGCGCTGCTCCAGCTCGGCGAGCTCGCGTTCGAGGGCGTCCACCTCGGTCACGACGCGCGTGGCCAGGACGCAGGTGCTCATGCCTCGGAGGGATCGTCGGCGGGGCTGACGCGACGCAGGCGCAGGCCGCCAATCTGCATCAGGAGGTCGTCGTTCTCGCCGGCCACCATGATGTCGTAGACCACGTCGGGATTGGCCACCTGGCGCACCGTGGCCAGCACACGCGCCGCTTCTCCGCGCCCCCGCGTGCGACCGAAGAGCAGCTTGCCCACGCCGACGGGGATGGAGACGTTGCCGTGGTGGTGTCCGTCCCAGTTGGCGGCAACCTGGAACGCGGCGTCCATCAGGAGCGGGTCCACCTGGAACACGGGATAGGCGGTGCGGGCCAGGATGTCGCGCTGGCGGGGTGCACGCACGGTTCCCACCACGGAATCCACGGTGACGCGGATCCACTCCGCGCGACAGAACAGCGGCCCCAGCGTCACGGGATCCTTGGCCAGGTGGAAGAACGAGCGTGAGCGCACCACGCCGGGCACGTCTGGGAAGGCCACCTTGGACGCGGGCTGGCGCTGTCTCCGCAGCAGGAAGCGACCGCGGTGATGCGTGCGCTCCTCCAACGGCCGCCCCTTGAGGAACAGGTGGGAATGCGTCTCCGCCTGCACCACGCGCACGTCGCCACTCTCCTCCACCACGGTGGCGGAGGCGCGGATGAGCAGCGGCTGCTCGCGGAACAGCTTCATGGGCACGTCAATGACCACGTCGTGCGCCTCGGCCACATCCCAGCCCGGGGAGCACAGCGCGGCGGCCTCGGCGAGGATCTCGCAGCCGAACGTGGCCGGGACGATGGGCACGCGGTACAGGCGGTGCTGATCCAGGAACGCGTCCTTGTCCACCTCGAGACGACGCGCAAAGCGGACCCGGCCCTCCTCGCGCTGCAGCACGCGGTCGACCAGCGGCCACTCACCGGGCACCAATGGCATGCCGCGGTCGTCGAGGAGCACGGCGTCCTCCCCGCTGCCCTCGCCGCCGCTGCCCAGCGTGGGCCAGTCATGGAGCATGCGCTCCTCGAAGATGACGGACTCGCCCTCGTCGGCCGCGGTGAGCTCACGCAGGAACCAGTAGGTCCCCTCCTGCGGGCGGATGGCGGTCACGCCGGTGGCTTCCACCAGCCGCGCCACGTCGGGGTTCTGCACCGCGGCGCCCACCTCCTGCCACGCGGTCCAATCCACCGTCATGGCGCGCGGTCGTGCGGGATGACGCGCCGCCAGCACGGGTAGCAGCGCCGCCATCTGCGCATTGGCCGCGCAGTAGTCGGACTGGCCGCGGTTGCCGAACCGCCCCGCGCCCGACCCGAAGCACAGGATGGTGCCGAGCTTCTCCTCCCGCAGCGCCTCGACGAGTTGGATGAGCCCCACCACCTTGGCGGCCATGGTGCGCTCGACGATCTGCGGCGACTTGGACGGCAGGCTGCGCGACCACTCCACCATGGCGCCGTGGATGAGCCCGTCGACGCGCCCGTGGCTGGCCACCACGCGCGCCACCAGCGCGTCCACCTGCGCGCGGTCGGTGACGTCGCAGACCTCGTAGTGCAGCGGGAGCTCCTGGGCCCGGGCGCGCTGCAGGTTGCGGAACAGCTCGCGTTGGCGCACCAGGTTGTCGAACTCCTGGGCAAAGCGCGCGGGGGTGAGCGTGGGATCCGCGCGGCGACGTCGCGCCATCTCCTCGGTGCGGTACGCGGCAAACGCGGCCTCGTCGAGGTGCAGCCAGGACTCGTCGCCGCGCGGCGGCGCGGTGCGGCCGGTGACGACGGCAATGGCCCCCTGGCGCGCCAGCGCGCACGCGCACTCGAACACCACGCCGCGGCCGCCACCGGAGAACACGTACACGTCGCCACGCGTGATGCCGCTGACCGCGGGCGCCTCCTCGGGGAAGCTCGCCCGTCGGAGGTTCACGCCAAAGCGGCGCCCGGCAAAGCCCACCTCCATGCGCGGGTTGGCATCCTCGATCTCGCGCAACGCCTGGGTCGCCACCTCGTCGGCACGTTGGTGCGGGTCAAAGTCCAGGCCCTTGGCCACCACGCCGGGCAGCTCCTGCTTGAGGCCCTTGGCCCACCCCAACATCGTGGCGCCCAGCACGTTGCCACCAGTGCGAACCATGAGGCCCAGGTCGCCACCCATCGACGTCACCGCGCCGTAGAACGCGGTCTGGGGCGCGGCGTCGGCCAGGTCCGGGTAGACCGCGCGCAACACGGTGAAAGCGCGCGCCTGCACCTCCAGCACCTGCCGGGCCAGCGCGTCCGAGGTGGGCGGGGACTCCGACGGCGGAGCAAAGGTGCTGAGGTCCAACACGCCGTGCACCACGCCGTGGGCGGCGCGCGCATCACGGATGGCCGCCTCCAGGTCGGGAGTACCGGCGGGCAGGATGGAGACAACGGCGCCGCGCTGGGTCAGGCGCGCCTGGAACGCGGGCCAGAGCTTTCCCGCGTCCGCCACCACGACGACGTGACGGCCCAACAGGTTCAGCCGCGGCGGGCGCTCCGGCAGTGCCACCGGCACCAGCTCGACGAGGAAGCGGTCCGCGCGGGCGCCACGGCTGGGCAGGTGCGCGGGCGGTTGCTGCTCGGGTGTCACCTCATCTCGCGGGTTGCGCTCCGGCTCCTCGAGGATGACGTGGTAGTTCACGCCGCCCAGGCCAAATGCGCTCACGCCGGCGCGTCGACGTCGACCGGAGGTGGTCCAGGGGCGCGGCTCGGCGGCCAGGTCCAGCGGCACGCGGCCGAAGGGCAGCTCGGCGTGGGGAGGCGCGTCGCAGTTGCTGGGCGGGATGACGCGACGCTCGAGCGCCAGCGCCGTCTTGATGAGCCCCACGATTCCCGCCGCGGAGCTCTGGTGGCCAATCTGCGACTTCACCGTGCCCACCACCATGGGAGCCCCGGCGTCGCGCTGGCCGTAGATGGCGGCGTAGGCCTCGGTCTCCGCCTGGTCGCCACGTCGCGTTCCGCCGCCGTGTGCCTCCACGTAGTCAATGTCCGACGCGCCGACGCCCGCGGACTGCAACGCGCGCTGGATGGCGCGACGGTAGCCCTCGCCGCTGGGTGCGTAGATGGAGGGACTGCGCCCGTCGCCCGCGCTGCCCACGCCACGGATGACCGCCAGCACCTTCTCGCCGGCCTGCTGCGCATCCTTGAGGCGACGCAGCACCACCGCGCCACCGCCCTCCGCGGGCACGAACCCATCCGCACCGACGTCAAACGGGGGCGCCCCGCGCGGCGAGAGCACGCCGAGCATGCTGAGGCTGATGTAGTATTCCGGCAGCAGGTTGTAGGCCACACCGCCCGCCACCACGACGTCGGCCTCGCCCAGTCGCAGCGACTCCACCCCGATGCGCACCGCCGCCAACGACGAGGCGCAGGCCGCGTCGACGGAAAGCGCGCCGCCGTGGAAGCCCCACGCATTGGCCACGCGCTGGGCGCAGGTGAGGCCGGTGCGCGCCTCGAGCATTTCCGGGGAGATGGGCGGGACGCGGCGGTTGTAGAGCTCGCGCGCCAGCTGGATGACGCGTTGCACGTCGCCATCGGCCAGGCCCGCCTCCCGCAGCGCCTCCGCGGAGAGCACCAGGTGCCCGGCAAAGAGCAGCCGCGCCTCCATCTGCATTTCCTTGGCGCGCATGGGCAGCTGCCCCATCACCACCTGCACCCGTCGGGGATCCCACTTTCCCGGTCCGTACTGCGCCTGGGCCAGCGCCTGCTCCGCGCTGAGCAGGGAGAGCGCCACCGCGGGGTCCATGGCCGCGGCGGTGTGGGGCGGGAGACCAAAGCGCAGCGGGTCGTACGCGGGAATGTCGACGACACCGGCGAGCCGCGTTTTGAGCACCGCGCCCGCGTCCGGGCTGGCGCCCACCAGCCGGTCGACGTCGAAGCGGTCCGCCGGCAGGTCGGAGATGGCGTCCACCTTGTTGAGCACGTTGCGCCAGAACGTCTCCACGTCATTGGCCTGCGGCACCAGGAGTCCCGCGCCCACCACCGCAACCGCGTCCGGCTCCGGACGACGACGCACCACGCGCTTCTCCGTCGCCACCGTCTCCACCGACGGATGCGCGAGGATGGCGTGGTAGGCCAACGGCCCCAATCCCGCGTCGCTGACGCCCACGCGACGGGGTGCGCCCGCCACGGCAGAGGCCGGCCAGCTCCCACGGGAAATGGCCAGGCACGCCTTGAGCAGCGCCACGGTCCCGCCCGCGGCCTGCAGGAAGCCCAGCTGGCCTACCGTCGAGGTGACGAGCAGGGGCGCGGCGCGGCTGGCACTGCCGTACGCAATGGCCAGCCCCTCGGACTCCGCGGAATCCTCGCCGGCCACGCCGCACGCGCGGGACTCCACCACCGCCACCTCGTCGGGACCACAGCCTGCCTGCGCCAACGCCGCCGTGGCCGCCTGCGCGGTGATGTCCTTGAGCGCGCTGGCGCTGCTGGCGTGTCCGCTGCCCAGTCCCTCGAGAACCGCGTAGGTCCGCTCCGCGGGCACCTCGTCACGGCGCATCAACACCAGCGCGCCCGCGCCCTCTCCCAGCGTGGTGCCATTGGCGTCGGGCTGGAAGGGACGGGGCCGGTCGGTGGTGAGCAGGCCGTGGTGCGCGAACGCCAGCACCGACGACGCGGTGAGGAGCGGAGACAGGCCGCACACCAGCGCGAGATCACACGCACCCGTCTGCAGCGCCACCGCGGCACGGTGCAGCGCGGCCAGGCTGGAGGACATGCCTCCGTCGACGGCGAGGTGGCCACCGTCGAAGTTGAACAGGTGCGCCACGCGACCGCCGATGAGGCTGGCGGTGCTCTGCAGGGAGTCCGGGTCCACCGGCGGCGCGGCCACGTTGAAGAGCTGCTGGACAATCTCGTCGGCGTCGTTGGCCTGCTGCGGCACCACGGCGTCCAACGCTTCGCGGATGGGCGCGGCCAGCTCGTAGCGTCGGATGCGGCGACCGTGATCGGTGAGCGTGTCGGGAGCCAGCGTGCTGGCCGCCACGAAGATCTGCCCGCGTTTCCCCTCCCACGCGGCCCCGCGTGCCTGGGCGTCGCGCAGCGCCTCCGTCATGGTCGCCACCGCCACCTTCTCCATGCGGTGCAGGCGCTCGGTCTGCAGCGGCGGGAGGTGCAGCGCGGCGAAGTCGACGCGGAAGTCCTTCAACACGCCACCCAGGAAGCTCTGCGCGCGTCCGTCGGGCAGCTCATCCGCGTAGGTGGCGGGATCCCAGCGGTCGGGCTGCAGCGGCTCCAGCGCCACCGTGCCCTCGACGAGCAGGCGCCAGAACGCCTCCAGGTTGGGTGCGCCCGGAAGGCGGCAGGCCATGCCCACCACCGCGAGTTGTTGGGCCTCACCGCCTTTGCTCATCAATGGTCCTCACCATCGATCACGGGTCCGGAAAGCTGTTGCGTGAAGCGTTGCCACGCCACGGCCGTTCCGTCGACGTCCAACCCCTGCCACACCGCCCCCGCAGTGGGTCCCACGCGCACACCGGTCAAGCCCTGCAGCTCCCCCAGCACCCGGCCTTCTCCGTCGAGAATCAGCGCATGCGCGTGCCACGCTCCCTGGGCGAACGGCGCCAGTTGCACGTGGAAACGCAGCTCCGCCCCCGGGCTTGGGAGGGCGTGGAAGCGCAGGCTCTCCAGCGCGCAGGGCACGTGGAACGCCCCGGTGAGCGCGTACCAGCCGAACGAGGCGATCGCTCCGGCACCGTCGAGCGCGGCGGCGATGCACGCGGCGGGATTGCCCGCGGACTCCGGCACGGTCATGCCACCGGCCAGCAGGTCAAAGCGGAGCTGCTGCGCCCAGTCCACCACTGGCGGCGTGCGAGAGCCCGGATCCACCCGCCCCACCGCCTGCAACAGCGCCACGCCATTGCGCGCGCGGTTGCGCGGGTCCACGCCGACGCGCACGGCGGGAGAAGCCAGGTTCAACGCAGCCTGCGGACGTTCCGCGGCCAGCTCCACCCGACCCACGAAGTGCACCGCGCCGGAGGCGGAGACCAGGCGCGTCTCCACCTGGCCGCTCTCCGCGCGCGCCTGCACCTCCAGCAGCAACGCCCCGGTATCCTCGACGAGCGCGGGCGCGCCGGAGCGCAAACCCAGCAACGCCACGGGGACGCCGCCGGAGCCCTTCACCACGGCGTCCATCATGATCTGCGCGCAGCGCGCCATGGTGACCACCCGCAGCTCGGCGCCGCCGCAGATGAACGCGGTGCCTGGCGCGCGGGAGGTCACGTGCACGGGCTCGCCCACGCGCTGGAACTCGGGTGCCGCCGGAGTCGCTGCCACGGGAGGAGGTGCGCTGGGCGCCGTCGTTGTGGGCGGGGGGGTGGCGGGCTGCAGGCGCGAGGCGAAGTGGCTGATGATCTTGCGCAGCGTGGTGTGGTCGCGCAGGCGGAAGTTGGGATCCTGGGCCAGCTTCAGCTGCGCGCGCACCTCGCCAAAGATCGCCACCTGCTTGACGGTGTCGATGCCCAGGTCCGCCTCGAGGTCGAGGTCCAGCTCGAGCATCTCCGCGGGGTAGCCCGTCTTGCGAATGAGCTGCTGGATGACCAGCTGGTGCACCTGGTTCCAGGTCTCTTCCGACGACACCACGGGCGCGGAAGGAGCCGGCGCGGGAGCGGGGACCACCGGAATCTCGGTGCGCGCGGGTGTGCGATCACGCGGCGCCGCGCCCGCCAGTCTCCCGACGAGATACTGGCCCATCTTGCGCAGCGTGTTGGTCTCGCGCAGCTTGAAGTTGGGGTCCGTGGCAAGCCCGAGCTGGGCGCGCGTCTCGCCGAGGATGGCCACCTGCTTGACGGTGTCGATGCCCAGGTCCGCCTCGAGATCGAGGTCCAGCTCCAGCATCTCCGGCGGGTAGCCGGTCTTGCGCATCACGTTGGCCTTCAACGTGCCCAGCACCTGGTCCAGCGCTTCCTGGCGCACCTGGCGCGCGGCGGCGGGAGCGGGCGTGCCCCGCGCGGGGGTGGTGATGGCTGGCGGCGGGACGGGGCGCGACTGCGCCTGCAGGCGACGCGTGAAGTGGTCCACCACCTTGGCCAGCGTGTTGTGGTCGCGCAGCTTGAAGGTGGGGTCCTGCGGCAGGCCAAGCTGGACGCGCACCTCGCCCAGGATGGCCACCTGCTTGACGGTGTCGATGCCCAGGTCCGCCTCGAGGTCGAGATTCTCCTCCAGCATCTCCGCCGGGTAGCCCGTCTTGCGCATGACGTGGGCCAACACCTGCGCGCGCACCACCTCACGCTCCCCGCCCTGCGCCGGCGACGGCGCCACGACGGGAGCCGGAGCCACGGGTGCGGGCGCGGGCGCAACCGCGACGGCACCACCCAGTCTGCCGACGAGATACTGCGCCATCTTGCGCAGCGTGTTGTGGTCGCGCAGCTTGAAGTTGGGATCCGCGGCCACGCCCAGCTGGGCGCGCGTCTCGCCCAGGATGGCCACCTGCTTGACGGTGTCGATGCCCAGGTCCGCCTCGAGGTCGAGATTGTCCTCGAGCATCTCCGCGGGATAGCCCGTCTTGCGGATGACGTTGGCCTTGAGGCGCGCCAGCACCGTGGCCGCGTGGTCGGGTCCGGGAGCGGGTGTTCCCGTCGTCACCGGGGCGGGCGCGGCGGGCGGGCTCGACGGAGCGGGTCGCTGCGAGGCCGGCGCGGGCGGCCGACTGACGCCAAGCGGCGGGGTGGATACGCGCTCCAACACCTGCACCGCCTCGCGCATGGCCTGCACGGCCTGCACCGCCTCCACGCCACTGGGCGCACGTCCCGGCGCGGCGGACTCCAGCGGCTGGAGGAACCCGTCAATCAGCGTGCGCATGGAGCGCAACAGCGCCACCACGTCGCCGGGCGGGGGCACGCTGATGGTGGGGCCGGTGGCGGGCATGGGCGGCAAGGAGCTCGTCGGGGCGGGAGGAGCGGTGAGCACCGTGGGGGCCGCAGGCGCCAGCGAGGCCACGCCGTGCACGTGCAGGAACGCCAGCGCACGCTGCAGCAGCTCCACCTCCCCCACCTTGGGATGGATGGTGGCCAGCGCGGCGTGGGGACGTCCCTCCAGGATCTCGCCAATGAACGTGGTCAGCGGCCACTTGGGTCCACACTCCACGAACATGCGCGTCCCCGACGCGTACGCCGCCTCCACCGCCTGACGCAGCGCCACCGGCAGCACGAACTGGCTGGCCAGGTGCTCGGGCCAATCCGCCGCGCGCATGCCCGCCAGGGAGCCCCCGGTGATCGTCGAGAAGATCTCGCACTGCGGCTCCCGGAAGGTCAGCGTGCGCAGCAGGCGCAGGTAGCGGTCCCGCGCGCCGGCAATCATCTGCGAGTGGTACGCGTGGCTCACCGCCAGCACGGTGGCCTCCACGCCCTGCTGCTGACAGCGCTCCACCAACGCCGTCATGGCCGCGCGCGCGCCGGAGACGATGCACGCGTTGGGCGCGTTGTCCGCCGCCAGCGCCGCGTAGCCGGGCAGTCCCTCCATCAGTCGCGCCGCGGTCTGCGCCGAGCAGGCCAGCGCCACCATTTGCCCCGGGTCAGCGGTCTGCAGCGCAAGCACGCTGAGGGTGCGCTCCCGCACCGCACCCAGTCCGTCCTCCAGCGAGAGCACGCCCGCCGCCACCAGCGCGGAGAGCTCGCCGGCGCTCTGGCCCAGCACGCTGTCCGCCTTGAGCCCGTGCGCGCGCAACAGCTCGTACAGCGCGCAGTTCACGGCAAACACGGCGCAGTGGATGTCCTCGTCACGCTGCTGCCAATTGCTGGCGTCCTCGACGATGAACGCGCTGGTCAGCGTGCGACCCGCCAGCCGCTGGTAGGCCACGTCCACGCGCTGCAGCACCTCGCGCAGCGTGGGGAAACGCGCCGCCGCCTCGCGCAGCATGTTCACGTACTGGGGACCCTGGCCGGGGAAGGCCACCGTCACCTTCAGGGACGGGTCCAGCATCCCCACGCAGATGCCCTGCTGGCGCAGCAACGCCAGGTCATGCCCGTTGCGCACCGCGGACTGCAGCAGCGTGTGACGCTTGAAAAGCTCGACGGGCGTGCTGGCCACGATGGCCACGCGCACCCGGTCGGGCCCGCGCGGCGGCGTGGTGTGGGTGCGCTGCAGCGCCATGGCAAACGCGCCCGGTGCCGCATCACGCTGCTCCGTGGCCAGCGCGCCCAACGCCTCCACGCAACCCTGCAGGTCCGCACCCGCCACCACGGCAATCTGCGGCCCGGCTGCCTCCGTGACGACGACCGCCGACTCCGCCCGTGGCTTCTGCGCCCCCTGCGGCAGGTACTGCTCCACCACCAGGTGCATGTTGGTGCCGCCCACGCCAAATCCGCTGATGCCAGCGCGACGCGGCTGCCCCGGCGCCATGACCCACTGTCGCGCCGTGGTGACAACGCTGACGGGCCCAGAGGCAAAATCAATCTGCGGGTTGGGCGTCTCCACCTTCAGCGAGGGAGGAATGACTCCGTCGCGCACCGCCAGGGCGGTCTTGATGAGCGCGGGCGCACCGGCGGCGGCGTTCAGGTGTCCAATGTTGCTCTTCACCGAGCCGATGAGCAGCGGCCGCGGGCGCCCCTTTCCATACGCGCGCGTCAACGCGTCCACTTCCACCACGTCGCCCAGCGCGGTCCCGGTGCCGTGGCACTCCACGTAGTCCACGCTGGTGGCGTCCACGCCCGCCGCTTCCAACGCGCGCGTCATGGCCATGGCCTCGCCCGCGGGGTTGGGCGCCAACACGCTGCGACCACGCCCGTCTGAGGACCCGGCCACCGCGCGGATGACGGCGTGGACCTTGTCTCCGTCACGCTCGGCGTCGGAGAGGCGCTTGAGCACGAAGATGCCGGCGCCCTCTCCGGGGATGAACCCGTCGGCGCGCGCGCAGAACGGGGTGATGCCGGTGGCGGAGAGCGCGTTGAAGCGACACGCCGCGATGAAGAACTCCGGCATCATGTCGCACCACACGCCACCGGAGAGCACCACGTCGGCGGTGCGGTGGCGCAGCGCGGACACGGCGGCGTGCAGCGCGGCGTGGGTGGAGGCGCACGCACTGTCGACGACGAAGTGCGGGCCGTGGAAGTCATGCAGCTTGGTGACCCGCGCGGCGTTGACGCTGCCGAGGTAGCCGGTGAGCGTGTCCTCGCTGATGCCCGGCAGCGCACGCTTGAAGCGCACCTCCGTCTCGGCGAGCACCGCGTGGGCCTGCTCGTCGGAGACGCCGGCCTGCTTGAGCGCGTGGGCGAGGTCCGCGGCGTATTCCTGGAAGTTCACGCGGATGTCGGCCAGGAACTTCTTCCCTTGGTAGGGAAGGAAGGCCAGCATCACCGCCACGCGGTCCTTGTCCCAGCGTCCCGGCGTGTAGCGCGCGTCGCTGAGCGCCTCCTCGGCGCAGCGCAAGACCAGCAGGTGGCTGGGGTCCAGGCTCTCCGCCGCGGAGGGCGGGATGCGCCAGCGCTCCTCGAGCGAGGGCAGCTTCTCCAGGAAGCAACCCAGTCGGCTGTAGCTGCGGTCCAGGCGGGTGGGGTCGTTGGACCAGTGCCGGTCGATGTCCCAGCGGTCCTTGGGAACCTCACGCGTGGTGTCGCGCCCGTCCATGATCATGCGCCAGAACGCGTCGACACCTTCCGCGCCGGGGAAGATGCCGCCCATGCCCACCACGGCAATCGGCTCGTCGGTGGACACCTTCCGACGCGCGGGGCGCGGGCGCGCACCGGCATGGGCCTCCAGCACCGCGTGGAAGTTGTTGCCACCAAAACCAAATGCGCTCACCGCCGCGCGCGGCAGCTCCGCGTCACCCAGCGACGTGAGCGCCGTGTTGGCGGTGGGCACGTAGAACGGCGTGCTGTCCAGCTCCAGCGCGGGATTGGGCGTCTTGAACGCGATCTGCGCCGGCACGGTGCGGTGCTGCAACGCCAGCACGGCGCGCAACATGCCCACCGCGCCCGCCGCGGCGCGCAGGTGCCCCACGAAAGGCTTGGCCGACCCGAGCGCCACGCTGCTCCTCGCGCCGCCCGCGTAGATGCGGGCCAACGCGCGCACCTCACTGGCGTCGCCCACCTGGGTGCCGGTGGCGTGACACTCCACGAAGCCCACGGTGTGCGGAGAGACCTCGCCGTCGTCGTACGCGCGCCGCATGGCCAGCGCCTGCCCCTCGGCACGGGGCGCCACCAGGGCCTTGCCGTGTCCGTCGGAGGAGCCGCCCACGCCCAGCACCACGGCGTGGATGAGGTCGCCGTCGCGCTCGGCGTCGGAGAGGCGCTTGAGCGCGAAGATGACCGTGCCCTCCCCGAGCAGCGTGCCCTCGGCGGAAGCGTCAAAGGGCGCCACCTTCTGCTGCGCCAGCCCGCCCATCTTGGAGAACGCCACCAGCTCCAGCGGCGAGAGCAGCTCGCTGACGCCGCCCACCACGGAGAGGTCCAGCGTCCCGTCGCGCAGCGCGCGCACGCCGCACTCCAGCGCGGCCAACGAGCTGGCAAAGCCCGCGTCGACCGAATAGTGCAGGCCCTTGAGGTCAAAGTGCATGGCAATGCGCCCGGCCGCCACGGAAGCGCTGGCCCCGACGACATTGTCCTCACTCACCGGCTTGAGCCGCGCATCCAGGCTGCGTTGCGCGCCCTCCAGCACCGCCTGCCGCTGCGCGGGCGCCAGCCGACCATACGCCTCGCTCTGCTCCAGCGCGTCGACGAGGTCCTGCATGCGGATGCGCAGACCGCTGTCGCGCTGCCAGCCGAGCCCGGTGCCGCCCAGGAACAATCCGGCCCGCTCGCGCGGAATGACCTTCACGCCCTCCAGCGCCTGCGTACCGGCATCCAACACCATCAACTGCAGCGGGTTGATGCTCTCCGCCTCGGCGGGCGGCATGCGGAAGCGACGCCAGTCAAACACCCAATCCTCGACGCGCGCGCCCAGGATGCAGTGCGCACGGTCGGGCGCGGAGGGGTTGGGGTCGTGGTAGCGCGTCCATTCCCAGCCCCCGCCGCGCAGCTCGCGGATGGCGGAGTGACCACGCAGCGTGTTGTCCCAGAACGCGCGGACGTTCAGCGCGTCGGGAAGCACGCAACCCAGGCCCACCACCGCAATCGGCTCACCCATTCCCAGCGCCTCGTCCCGGTCAGACTATCCGCACACTGATCGCTTGAGGAAATCCTGGCTCATGAGCCTGACAGATCGGGCGGCGCGCCGGCCACGCGACCCAGCAGGTAGCCGCCGTCCACCGGCAAGGCCACGCCCGTGATCCAGCCGGCCTCGGGCGCGGCCAGGAAGGTGGCGGCCGCGGCCACGTCGTCGGGACGACCCAGGCGCCCCAGCGGATGCAGCCGCGTCCAGGCCAGCCGCGCCTTGCGCGCATCCGGCTGACTCTCGATGACGCGGCTGAGCAACGGCGTCTCCACGAACGCGGGACAGACGCAGTTCACGCGCACGCCGTGGACCGCGTAATCCAAGGCCATGCTGCGGGTCAGTCCAAGCATGCCACTCTTGCCGGCCATGTACGGCGCCGCGCGCGGCACGGTGTCCAGCGCGGCAATGGAGGAGATGAGCACCACCGCGCCGCCGCCGCTGCGCGCCAGCACGGGGAGCGCCGCGCGACTCACGCGCCAGGCGCCGCCCAGGTTCACGTCCAGGAGCGTGGACCACTGCGCCTCGTCGATCTCGGTGGCCGCCTGCAGCTCTCCGCCACCGCCCGCGGAGTGGATGAGCACGTGCAGCGCGCCCTCGACGGCAACCACGCTGGCCAGCGCGGCGGTGACCTCGTCGGGGCGGGTGACGTCCATGCGCACCGCGCGCGCGGCGCCGCCGGCGGCTTGGATGGTGGAGACCGCCTGTTCCCCGGTGGCAACGTTGCGACAGGCCACCACCACGCGCGCACCCTCCGCCGCCAGGCGCTGCGCGCACGCGAGCCCGATTCCGCTGTTCCCTCCGGTGACAAGCGCCACCCGGCCCTGGAACCGCATGGCTCCGCTCACCAGCTGACGAGGATCTTGAAGGTGGCCACGTCGGACTGCTCCACCTTCATGTCCGGGTGCATGCCGTGCACACCGAAGATGGCGGCGTCGAATGTGCCCAGGGTGTGGCAGGGCCCCAGGAGCTCACGCTCAAGGGTGAACACGCCGGAGCGCGGCCCGGTCTTCTCGTAGCTGCGCGACCCGAAGGTCACCGCGAACTGGTAGCCGTTGGGCGCGGCGCTGAGCAGGCGCTGCGGGTCGTCGCCGGCCAGGAGCTTCATGGTCTTGCCGGCAATGGAGTCGAAGAAGATCTCCAGGCTGGCGCCACCAATCCGGGCCAGCGCGTCCTCCGGACTTCCCACGACGGGGGCCATGCGCTTGGCGGCGGCCATCTGCACTTCAATGAAGCTGCGCATGGGCACCTTGGCCAGCATGGCCGGCTTCTCCTTGATGCCCAGCTCCGCCTCGATCTCGGTGACGGCCACCGGGCTGACCACCCGCCGCACACACTCCAGCGCGTTGGTGATGAACATGCCGCGGATGGTGTCGGAGGCGGTGCACAGGTCGCGCCGCGCGGCCAGGGCCTCGGTCTCACGCCACTTCAACGTGGAAGTCAGGGAAGACATGGCACCCCTCGCCGGACCAGTACGTTTGCACCCTATGGTTGGCCTTCAACCCAGGTCAACAAATCGTCCCAAAGTGCCCCAAGCTTGAACTCGAACGCAGAGCTGCCTGGGACTTTGTCGTCTCCGTTCCCCCGTGTGAGCGGCGGCGCCACGCGCGCACCGGTGACGGTCATCTTCCGACAACCGCGCCCACCGGTGAGGCCGACGTCTCACCGATGCCACACCTGCGGAATCTACCGTGGATCTCGAGGCCATTGGCAGCGGTGACGCCGACCAGATCACCGCACATTGCACCACACGGGCCGCACCACTCGACGAGACAGGCGCGCTTCACCCACGTTCACACGAAGATGATCTGCGCGCCCTCGGACAGCTCGTAGAAGTCGCCCGCGGTGATGACGTCCTTGACCTGGGGCAGGAGGTCCTTCTTCTCCAGCTTCATCATCTCCATGGCCAGCTGGCAGCCGTAGAGCTCCGCGCCGGACTCCTCCAGCGTCTTGATCATCTCGCGCGCGGGGGGCATGCCCAGCTCATCCATCTTCTTCTGCATCATGCGCGCGGCAAAGTTCTCCATGCCGGGCAGTCCCGCGAGCATGGTGGGGACCGGGCTGGTGGGGTTGCCCACCATGTTCACGTGCAGGTGGTCCACCTTCTTCTCCGTGACGACGTCCAGGCCGTAGAACGTGAAGAACACGAAGCAGTCGATGCCGGACATGCGCGCGGCGTTGGCGAGGATGAGGGCGGGATATGCCTCGTCGAGGCCTCCCTTGGAGCAGATGATGGCAATCTTGCGACGTGCGGTTTCCATGTGAGCCTCCTGCGGATTCGTGTGACGGGGGTTTCAGAGACAGCCACCGGGCTTGGGAATGCCGGCCACGCGGGCGGCGGTCTTGCCGGGCGCGTCGGGGAAGAGCGCGTAGAGCTCCTTGACGCCCACGCCGGAGCCCACCGAGAGGCGTCGCACGTTGGGGCTCTTGCCCGTCTCCGCAAACTCCTTGCGCGCGAACTCAATGACCTTCCAATGCGTCTCGGTGAGCGCGGGCATGTTGAGCGCGCGGGCCATCTGCACCGCCACGTCCTGGTTCCAGGCGTTGGCGTCGGCAAGGAAGCCCTCCGCGTCCAACGTGACGCCGGGCAGCGAGATGACGGGGCCCTTGGCGGGACGGTCGCCCTTCACCGGGCGGGCCTCACAGAAGTCCGCGGGCTTGCGGCTGGGCGCCAGGTGCTCGTTGAGCGGTCGCGCGGCGAGGGGAGCGGGCCGGGGCGGCGGCGGTGTCGTCGTCACAGCGTCCTTCCTGCGGCTGGGGGCGAGCATCTGGCGCAACCGCTCCGAGCCCTCCTTGCGGCTGCCGGCGCCACGGTGCGCGGCCTGCCCCACCCGACGCAGCACCGCCACCATGGTGGCCAGCCCGCGCTGCACGTCCTCATCCCGCGAGGCGTGGAGGAGACCGCGCCAGCTCATGGGCTCACCACCCTGCGCATCCTCGACGGCACGCGTGGCCTCATCCGCGATGGCCAGCACCGCAGGCTGGGTCATGCCGCGCACCGTCTGCAGGATGCGCACGACGTTTTCACCCAGCGCGGTGACGTCCTCCGGCGTGAAGCCGGTGACCACGCGGTCCACCACGTCCAGCCCGGCGCGCCCGAAGGCGAAGTACCCCCGCTGCTCCAGCACCGCGAGCTTCTCGGTGCCCACCTGCAGCACCTCCTTGAGGATGGGCGTCAGCTCCTCCATCAGCTCGTCGCGGGCGCGCTGGTGCTCGAGCACGCTGCGCATCTCGGCACGGAGCTCCGCAATCTCCTGGCGCAGCGCGGCCAGCTCGGAGACGTTGTTCGACGTGGTGACCATGATCAGCTCCACTTCCCGGCCATCACCATGCGGTGATCCAGCGGCAGGTCGCGGCCGGTGATGAGCATGTTCCAGTAGACCCAGCGGAAGCCGAGCTTGCCCCAGTGGTTCACGTGGCTCTCTTCCAGCAGCGTGAACGGCCCCACGCCGGGGAGCGGGAAGCGGCCGGGCAGCGGCTCGGTCTCGTAGTTGAAGTCGATCAGCATGGCGCGGCCAAAGCCGGTCTCGATGAAGCAGTTGGCGTGTCCGTCGAAGGACGCTCCGAAGGGCTTCCCCGCGACGGCGCAGAGCACGTTCTCCGTCAGCACCTCGCTCTGGAAGTGCGCCACCGAGCCGGCCTTGGAGCTGGGCAGGTCCGTGGCGTCGCCGAGGACGAAGATGTTGGGGAACGCCTTGCTCTGCAGCGTGTGCTTGTCGGTGGGGATGAAGCCGGTGTCATTGCCCAGGCCGGAGCGCGCCACCAGCTCGCTGCCCTGGTGCTGCGGGATGGTGACGAGGAGGTCGTAGGGCTCCTCGCGGTTGTCGTAGGAGCGCAGCACGCGCTTCTCGGTGTCCACCGCCTCGACGTTGAAGTTGGGCACCACCTGGATGCCCTTGCGGTCGAGCATCCCGCCGAGCATGGCCGCGGCGCGGGGCTTGGTGAACGCACCGTCCAGCGGGGTGGCCAGCGCCAGCTCCACGCGGTCGCGGATGCCGCGCTGGGTGAGGAACGCGTCGGCGAGGAAGAGGAACTCCAGCGGCGCCACCGGGCACTTGATGGGCATCTCCACCACGTTGAGCACCAGGCGGCCGCCCTTCAGCTCGGAGAGCGCGCGGCCCAGCGCCTCCGCTCCGTCGAGGGTGTAGAAGTCAAAGGTGTTGCGACGCCAACCGGGACCGGTGAGCCCCGCGGTGGCCTCCGGCACGATGCGCGTCCCCGTGGCGACGATGAGGAAGTCGTAGCGCAGCGAAGAGCCGTCCTGGAAAGCCACGCGGCTGTGCTCCGGCTCCACGCGCTCGACGGCGCGCAGCACCAGCTCCACGTGCGGCGGCAGGAAGAGCGTGCGCGGACGGACCAGCTCCTCCCGACGGGAGTCGCCAAAGGGAAGGAACAGCAGGCCGGGCTGGTAGACGTGATCCCCGTCCCGGTCGACGACGGTGATCTTCCACTCGCTGCTCGGCAGCCTGCGGGCGAGGCGGTTGGCCATCATGGTCCCGCCCGTGCCAGCGCCGAGGATGACGATGTGCTTCATGCCGCGCGCTTCAGCACGGTCCGTGCCGAGACCAGCCCCCCGGTTTTCCCTCGGGAGCGCGCATTCCACGGCGCAGGAGTTGCGGCGGCGCAGGCTGCGCGCGAGGCGGGACGCAGTCCTTGCGTCAGGTCAGCCGGGGATGATGTCGCAGACGCCGTCGAGGCAGATGAGCGGGGCGCAGCAGTCGGAATCCTGGGAGCACGCGCCGCACACGCCAGCGTTGCAGGCCTGGTTCCCGCAGTCGCGACAGCTCTGGCACGGCCCCGGACCCGTCCCCGCGTCCGCGCCCGGCGTGATGGTGCCGGCGTCCACCGCCACGGGAACGCCGCCGTCGACCTCCACGGTGGGCGGGTCACCGCAGCCTTCCCCGGTGCGCAGCACCGCGCGGTCATAGTGCACGGTGGTCCGACCGCTGGTGGAGTAACGCCCGGCCATCACGCCGCCGAAGATCTCCAGGTCCCCGGACATGCCCACCGGGCCGTGCGCGGCGTAGAGGAACGCGCCCAGGTCCAGGCCCGACGACAAACCGATGCCATTGTCGGACTGGACGTAGACTCGCGTCAGCGCGGGAAACGCCGGTGAGCCGAGCTTCACGCGCTGCGAGGTACCCAGCGTGCCCAGCACGAACACGTCGAGCTCGGCGGGCGGCGCCACGGTGATGTCCAGCGGCGCGCTGCTCTGGATGTTCCCGTCGATGAACAGCGCCACCTTGCCGTGCGCCACGATGGTCACCGCGTTGGAGGTGGCAATGCCGCGCAGGTAGTAGGCGCCACACGGCAGGTCCAGGCGGGAGGGCGCGTTCTGGCCGAGGAAGGCGTCCGGGTCCAGGCCGATGACGGCGTTGTCATTGTCGGGCGGCCGCCGCGCCGCGACGATGGACGCGATGGGGATGAGCTCTTCCGGTGCGCAGTCGCAGGGCGGTGGAACGGTGAACTGCGCGTTCTGCAGCGCGCCGTAGGTGGCGTTGCCCACGTCGACACCGGGCGGGACGTGCAGCGTGCCGCCCACGGTGAAGGATTGCGCGGAGATGTCGTCGTGAACGTAGGCGTCGCGCACCACGGTCACGGAGTTGCTCGACTGGAAGCGACCACCGCAATACAGGTCCACGCCCACCTCCACGGGTGAGCTCACGCCAATCCCGTCCTCGTCAGCCACCCACAGGCTGCCGCTGACGTCGACATTCGCGCTGGTCTGCAGGCGACCGTTGACTCCCAGCCCGCCGCCCGCGCCGCCCGGCACGTAGGGGCCCTGCAGGCTGTTGTAGGCGTCGATCTCGATCCGCTGCGAAACCGAGACGTCGTCGCACGAGCACAAACCCCAACGGAACGTCACCTGCGCGAGATCCCCGGTGCACTGCACGCCGGCGTCGGGCAGCGCCACCACCTGCGCGCCGGGACACACCGCGGGCCCCGGTCCCACCGGAATCACCTCGACACAGGTTCCACCGGAGCAGCCCTCCCCCGGGTCGCACGGCTGGTCGCAGTCGCCGCAGTGGCGGTTGTCGACGTCGGTGTCAACGCACTCCTGGTGGCACGCCGTCTGGTTGGCGAGACACGTGCCCGAGCACGCGCCCCCCGCGCACACCTCGTTGGCGTCGCACACCACGCCGCAGTCGCCGCAGTTGTTGGGGTCGGTGGTGATGGGCACGCACGTGCCGTTGCAGCGACGGTGATACGCGGGACAACCATCCCCGACGGGAATCCCGCCGTCGCCCCGGCTTTCTCCGTCGCCACCGGTGCTGCCGCCGTCGTGGGTGGTGGAGTTTCCGCCCGCGTCGCCGCCCGCGCCCGCCGCGCCCGCGTCGTCGGAAGCGCCAGGTAGCACGCTGCCGGGTCCGCGACAGTCGCAGCCGGACAGCGTGAGCGCGGTGAAGAGGAAGTGCGTGGCAAGCCGTCGTGTCGTCGAGGTTTTCATGGTGCCTTGGGGGTGGAGATGCTGATCACGGTACGCGAGGCCGCGCGCGCGGGACAATTTGGAGGACGCCCCTGAGCAAGGCTTGCTCGGTCATGCAGCCACCACCGCGAGGAGGGATGAGCAAGGCTTGCCTGGCACGGGTCTGGCGTGGGGGCCCATTTCAGATTCCGCTGTGAAATCCGCACGTTGAGCTGGACGAGCGGGCTGGCACGCGGGCCGCAATGGGGCTCTGCGTCCGTCGCCGGGAGCCCGACACCCGAGACCCCACGCCAACCCAACGGCGCCAGAGGCGCGCCGTGCAGGAGACGTCCATGTTCGTCGCCACCGCCCTCATCACCGCCACGCTGCTCACCTCCTCCGCTTCTTCCGACGAGAAGCCCACGCACGAAATCCGCGCGCAGGACATCAAGGTGGTGGCGCACATCCGCTCCTACGACCCGCGCGTGCTCTACAACGAGCTGCGCAGCCTGCAGCCCAATCCGTGGGCGGGCGAGCCGTGGCGTTGGCCGGCCATCATGGCCGCGGTGACGGGGATGAGCCTGAGCACCAACCCGGAGCCGCCCGCGCGTTTCTCCGACGAGAAATCCTGGCGTGACTACGTGGCGGGCAAGGACTACCGCGGCGCGCTGCACCTGGGCTCGTTCACCGCGCAGTGTCGCGCGGGCCAGGTGGTGCCCCGGGCGGGCCACGCCGACGACGGGAGCTACGCCAGCTACACCTCGGTGAGCAGCGACCACGACCTGGGCTACACGCGCTACCTGGTGGCGGGCCCGGTGCGCCTGTTTGGCGACGGAGAGGCCATCCCGGAGAGCAACTTCCGCCAGGGCACCACCGGTGGGCTGACGCGCGGCGGGCAGTGCCTGGCGGTGACGGAGCGTCGCGCGGTGCGCATGTCCACGCTGGCCCAGGACAGCACGTTCCCGCTCTACGGCATCGACGCGCCGTACATCTGGATCGTCGCCACCAACGAGATCTGCTGCGACGGAACGCGCACCGTGACGGTGAACCGCTCCACCTTCCCCACGCACCGCCTCTACCTGGACGGCGAGCTGGTGGACGAGCGGGAGCAGGCCGACTGGGGTCGGTTCATCGTCTCGGGCGGCGAGAAGGGACGTCGCTACGACGCGGCGCACGCCCAGCGCGTTCCCGCGGGCCAGGGCATGCAGGTGGTGAGCCGCGTGGTGGTGCAGGACGAGATGGTGGTGGCCGCGCGCTGAATGCGGTGGAGTGCTCAACGCACCAGGCCCACGCGCTGCGCGCTGTTGTCGACGTAGACCAGGCGCGCGCCGGTGGGATCCATGGCCAGGCTGGTGACATTGCCGGCCACCGGGGTGGAGCCCAGCGACGTGGCGCTGACGACGCTGATGGACCCCTGCGCTCCCTGCGAGACATCCAATCCCAGCTCCAGCTCGGTCACGCTGCCCTCCCCGCCGATGTAGAGCCGTCTCCCGTCGGGACTGACCACCATGGGCGCCAGGAATGCCGGCGCGGTCCCCAGCGACGTGTACGCGTGATTCCGGTCCACCTGCCCCAGCTCGAAGGTGCCGATCTCCAGGTTGAAGAACACGCCCACCACGCCGCCGCCGGGCACCGCGGTCATGGATGCGGGAGGACGCTGCCCCGTGGCCACCATGGTGCCGGTGTGCAGGTCCACCGTGCGCATCAGCGTGTCCTCGCCCTCGCCGTAACGGAAGTAGGCGTTCCCCGACGAGGGATTGATTGCCACGAGGTCCACGCTGCACGAGTCGGGGATGGGCTGCACCTCCAGGCCGCTGCTGCTCACCGTCACCAGCGACAGCGCATAGGACTCCACGCAATTGACGAGCGCGGCGGGTGAGAAGTCGAAGCCGACGAAGCGGTTGCCCAGGAAGCCCAGCGGGTAGACGCCAGCGTCCTCCGCCGCCACGCGCAGCTCCTCCACCAGCAGGGTCTCTCCGTCGGGTTCCAGGCGGTAGCGCGCCAGGTCGGCCGCGTCGTCGCCACGCGGCTGGATGACCCAGAGGGCCTCGGTGACGTCGTCGGCGCGCTGCGCGCGGAAGGAGAGCGGAGCCTCGAGCAGCTGGTGCTTGAGCACGGTGCCGGACGCATCCATCAGCAACGTGACCTGCGGGTACACCACCAGCATGCGCCCGGTGGCGTCGACAGGCCAGGCGTGCAGCGGCGTACCCATGACGCTGAAGGAGCCGCTCAGCTCACCGTCCGGGTCCAGCATGTCCACCCGGCTGCCCTGCGCGGGAACGGCGTAGACGATGGCGAGGTCCGGGTCGGGGTGCAGCTCCACGTACTGCTCGACGGTGGGCACGCGCCGGAATCCGTCCGCGTACGAGTAGGTCCACACCTCCCGCAGCGGTTGCCCCAGCGAGGGAACCAGCATGATGCGCGCGTCCTCCGCGCGGGAGCTGGGCAGCGTGGTCACGGCGGAAACGGTCAGGCCCAGGCCTCCCAGCTCGCCGCTGTAGCCGTCCACCACGCACATGGGGCTGGCGCGCTGCTCGAACGGGTCGCTGGCCGCGGCGGGAGCGAGCACCAGTCCGCCCGGGACCAGCGGGTGCAACGCGGAGGGCTCGGCGGGTCCGCGACACAGTTGCTCATAGCAGCCCAGCGCCAGCTCACAGGCTCCGGGGTTTAGCGCGCACTTCGCGTTGGATTCGCACGAGGAATCAAACAGGCATCCCACCGCCCCACGACACGCCGGGTCACCCGCGCAATCCCGCACGGTGCGGCACGTCTCGTCGGCCTCGCACTGGGCGAGCGCGTCGCAGAACCCGTCGGGGCCTTGCAGGCAGCGGCGCGCCGCGATGCAGCGGTTGTCCTCGTCACACGGCGTGTTGTTCGCCAAGAGCTGCGCGCACTGCGTATCCCCGCGACACGCCACCAGCGCCCCGCAATCCGACTCCGGCGGACAGGTGTAGTGCTGGCACTCGGGATTCTGCGCGCAGAAGAGGAAGCCGGTGCAGATGGGCGAGGAGAGACACGGAAACACGCTGCGCAGTACCGGTGAGCCCTCCTGTTGCACGCGGTCATGACAGCGCGTGCCTGGCGCGCATCCGCCATCCGGGTTGGGCACCGGCCACGCCCCGGTGACGACGTCACCCATGCCGTTCTCCACCTCGCTGCGCGGCGGAGGAAAGACGTGGTGCAGGAGCACGCCGGGTCCCGCGTCGGCCACGCTCTCACTGCAGGAGAGGTCCACCAGCATGGGGTCCGCCCCGTGCGCGCCGTAGGGATACCAGCCCGGCTCCAGCGCGGCGGCGGCCCGGAGATTTCCCGCCAGCTCGACGCCATTCTCGGTGAGCCAGCCGTAACCACCGCCGGGAAGTCCGCCGTAGGGCCGCACGCGGTGCGTGGCGTTCCCCAGGTCCTCCACGCCCACCCAGTACTGCTTGCCGTTGCGCAGCAGCATGGGCACCAGGTTCTCTCCCGCCACCGCCACCGACGCATTGCCCAGCAACGTGCCCAGCTGCACCTGCCAGGCGAACTGGTTGCCGGTGCGCGCGGCCTGCATCACCGCCACGTCGTGGAGCGAGGGGTTGTCCAGGTCCGGGACGTAGGGCTGCAGGCCGGAGACCACGCGAATCTCGTCGGACAGGGAGAGCCGCGCCATGCCCACCGCGCCGCCAAACGCCTGCACGATGGCCGCGTACTGCTCCCCCGCGAACTGCGGCACCGCGCCGAACGAGAAGGTGAGCGCCATCTGCTGCGGGGCCTTGTAGCGCGCGCACTCCGCGTCATAGGGCGTGGCCCCGGCGTCGACGCCATCCGGTGCCCGGGCGCAACGCGTGCCCGCGGTTCCCGACGCGGTGATGGTGATGCGCGGGTCCACGACGCCGAGGTCGGTGGGGACCGGGACGTGGCCACGGCCAAGGTAGACCAGCGTGGGACCGGGGACCCTGGAGCTGCGCTCACCGCTGACCACGCGGAGCGGCCCGCTGCGCATGCCCACCGGCACCACGGCGGTGAGCTGGGTGTCCGACACCGACTCGAGCGGAACCACCTCCTCGCCCACCTTGAGCTGCACGGCGGAGGTGGACCAGTGCGCGCCGGTGACGGTGAGCAGGTCGCCCGCGTATGCGGCCAGGGTGCCGGCCCCGCCGTCCAGGTCCACGGAACGGCGCGGGCTCACGGTGACCTCGGTGATGACCGGCTCCGGGCCCGCGTCCGACGACGGGGGCGGAGGCTCCTCCGGGCCACCCAGCTCCACGGTGACCAGGCGCGGACAGGCGCCCAGCACCATCACCACCACGGCCAACGGGACCACCCGTGCGCGCATGCGTGCTCCTGACGACGACACCGTCGAGGAGACTAGGTCGTGCCCGGAGCGTGCTCCAACATTTCGTCGAGCGGGAAGCCGGTCTCAGCCGGAGGCCAGGCCCAGGCGGCGCAACATGGTGCCCACGGCGCGGAACGCATTGCCCCGCCCAAACTGCAGCAGGTGTCCGCCGTGGAAGGTGTGCAACTGCGCGCCCAGGTGGTCCGCGAGTCGGGAGGCGTGGTGGCTGGGCGTGATGCGGTCCGCGGCGCCCGTGAGCACCAGCGCGCGGCCGGGCTTCACTCGGGAGGGCCGTGCGAACGGGCTCACCACGGCGTGCGCCGCGTCCAGGAGCCGGTGCTGCTCCGCCGCCTCGTCGGGCGTGGAGCCCAGCCGGCCGCCCGCCAGGGCGAAGTCCGCGATGGAGCCGAGCGGAATCATGGGCACCACGAAGTCGTACTCGTCGACGGTGGCGGCGAGCGCGGTGGTGTATCCGCCCAGGCTCATGCCCATCAGCCCCACCGCCGGCGCGCCGCGCTGCCGCAGCGTGTGCGCCAGCGTGCGCAGGTCCGCCACCGCCTGACGGAACGCCTCGATGGTGAAGCGCGGGTCGGTGGAGGGGAACGGCGGCGGGCCCAGGCGTCCGGGCGTGGCGCGCGCGCCGTGGAACGGCAGCACGGTGAGCACGGGGTCCAGGCCCAGGCGCATGAGCCATTGCAGCGGCCACACGCGCGACTCCAGCAGCCAGTTTCCGCCGAGATAACCGTGGATGAGCACCACCGCGGGACGCCCCGCGCCGCCCGGCGTGTAGAGGCGCGCCACGCCGGTCTGGTTGTGCCTGTGCTTGAGGTAGCGCTCGGCCACGGCGTCATGGAAGAGCGGTGCGCGTGAGGCCCAGCTCAGCTCCACCACGTCGCTGTCATCCTCACGACGCACCAGGCGCTCCTGCACCTCCCGCGCGGGACCGGGGAAGAAGCGCTCCACGTCGGAGATGATTTCCGGGGTGCTGTACATCCCGGCAATGGCGCGCAGGCCGCGCACGCGCTCGGCGTGATCCAGTCTCTCGGCGGAGGTGCCGCGCAGGCCGCCCTTGGTGGCGGTGCTGAGCGCGTGGAACAGCGCGCGGTCCACGCTGGCGGCGGTCTGGCTCAGGAAGCGTTCCAGCACGAGAAGCAGTTGTAGGCGTTGACGCGGTGGTCCGCCAGTCCCACCCCGCCGTCCGCCGAGCTTGCGTGACGGCGTGCGGAACAGATACCGCCGTGTGTACCCTGCGCTTCGAGGTGGACCATGCCCCCCAAGGACCCACGCCTTCCCGACAGCCCGTTCACGCCCCGCGCCAACCCCACGCCCACGCCGTCGTCGGGGCCGCGCGGTGCCAAGTTCGCCAAGCTGGACGCGTTGTTCAAGGGTGGCGGCGCTCCGTCCCCGGCTCCGCCCGCGCCCGCCCGTCCGGCCCCCGCCATGGGCTCCCGGATGCGCATGGAACGTCTGCGCGGCGCGCACACTCCCGACGAGATCGTGGCCGCGGCGGATGCGCTGGTGAAGAACCACGAGATGCCCGACGAGGCGGAGCTGCTGTGCAAGATGCTGCAACATCCCGACGCGGCGGTGGGTGAGCGCGCGCTGGCGCAGCTGGGCAGCCAGCACAAGAGCGGGAAGCTGGTGGTCAGCGGCCTGGTGCGCGACGCACTGGAGGCGTTCGAGCCGCGCTGCAAGGAGCCGCTGGCGCGCGCGCTGCTGCAAGAGCTGTTGGGGTCGCGTTGATGCGCGTGCGCGGTGCGCTGGTGCCGCTGGTGCTGGTGGTGCCGCTGCTGCAGGCGCAGGAGAGCGCACCCGCGTCGGAAGGCTACCCGGTTCACGACGAGGCTGCGGCGGTGGCGTGGGTGGACGCGCGCCTGGGCTACGGGAAGTACGACGAGATCTACCACGCGGTGAAAGGCCACGCGGAGGCCGAGGAACGCCCGGAGCTGCAGTGGCGGGTGGCCCGCGCGCTGATCGGCTACTTCGAGGTGCACCGGGAGACGCCCGACGCCGAGAAGCTGAAGGCCTACACGCAGGCGGAGGAGCTGGTCCGCAAGTGCGTTGCCCGCGCGGGACAGACGGTGCCGCACTGCTACCTGTACCTGGGGATTGCGCTGGGTCGTCAGGGAACGGTGCGGGGGATCATGAAGAGCGTGAGGCTGGCCAAGGAGGTGGAGCAGAGCTGGCTCACCGGCCTCAACATCACGCGCGGAAAGCCCTTCAAGCTCGACGAGGATCTCCTGGAGGCGCACTTCCACTACGTGCTGGGGATCTTCTACCGGATCGTCCCGGACTGGTGGATTGTGAAGGTGGTGGCGGGCACGCGCGGCGACAAGAAGAAGTCCATTGAGTTCCACCGCCAGAGCGTGCGGCTGCGACCGGACACCAGCACCTTCACCGAGCTGGGCGTGAGCCTCATCTGTCACGGGCAGAAGAAGGACGCACCCGACGACGCGGCGGAGGGACTGCGCACGCTGGAGAAGGTGCTCACCATGCCGGAGAAGAGCGCCATCGACGCCATCGACAAACGCAACTGTCGCCTGGTGCTGGCCAACCCCAAGCTCGCGTGCGGCTACAGCCGGGACAAGTTCCAGGAGATCGACGACAAGCCACCGCGCTGAGCACGGCTCATCGGTCTTCCACACGACGCGTGAGGTCCAGCACCACCAACGTCCCGTCGTCGTGCAGGCGGACGCGTGAGCGGGAGAGCTCCGCCAGCGCATCCATGGTGCCCAGGTACATGCGCACCTGTGCGCGCGTCAGCGGCGAGGGATCGTCGCGGAGGCCTTCCCACAGGTCCCGACGGTACATGTGCACCGCGCGCTCCGGACGGACGAACGCCACGTAGGGAATCCCCACCGTCGTCAGGTAGTCCGCCACGCGTTCACCTCCGTCGGAGACCGGCAGGCCCGGCGGGGGCGCCACCGCACCGGGCGTGTCGATGTTCACGATGGGATTGCGCGTGAAGTCCAGCAGGAACGGAAAATCCAGCATCACCAACAGTGCTCCGCCCTCGGGGACGCTGGCCTGCAGGCCCTCATAGGAAACAGCTCGGAGCATGAAGGCCGGCAACAATGGCGCGTCGCCGAAGTACACCGGGCCCACGTGGTGCGCATCCTTCCGCGCCTGCTCGAGCGCCGCCGGTGTGGAGGCGAGGAGTTGGATGCCCGCCGCCACCGTCGTCACCACGCCCCCGAGCCGCCCCGCCGAGGAGAGTCCCTCCAGCACCACCGCGACGGCCGCGGCGAGCAGGAACGCGTAGCTGTACCGGGAGAGATTGGGCGGGTCCGACGTGGGAAACGCGAGAACCAGGCTCACCCAGCCCAGCACCACGGCGACGACGAGGGAGACCAGAGCGCGATGGGAGCGCCAGGGACGGAGCAGGAGCCCGGCCACCAGGAACAACGGCGCGGCGCGGAAGGGATGCGGATGCGTGAGGTTGTCCCACAGGAAGCGCGCGCGTGACTGCCAGCTCTCCGACGTGGCGCTGAAGGAGAACTGCTGGCTGAAGTTGCCGGGGAAGACCGGGAAGAGGAACGTGCCCGAAGAACGGTGCGACGCAATCATCCACGGCACCAGGAAGACCAGGCCGCAGACCGCGGTGCTCAACACCGTCCGGAACGCCGCGCTCCGACGACCGCGCGGAGCATCCGCGATCCGGGAGGCGAGCCCCGCCCCGACGAGGAGCGCCGCCACCAACATGAAATTCTGACGGAAGGTGCACACCGCCGCGGCCAGCATGCCGAGCAGCACCCCCGCCCCCACCGACGACACCTTCACCCGACCGAGCCACTGCAGTGTGCGAAAGAGCGCAAGGAACAGCACCGCGCCCGACATGTGACTCGTGGTGTTCACGCGGTTGTTGGGCAGCAGCACCACGAGCCAGAGAGCCACCAACACCGCGGTCGCCGAGCCGCGTCCGAGCGCTCCGACGACGAGCAACGCCATCAACAGCAGGCAGACGCCACGGTCCAGGACGTGGAGCTGGTACTCGTTCGCCACCGGCAACAGCAGCGCGTGGAGGAAGGACTGGCCGCCCAGGGTGCTGAGGCGTCGGAGGCTGAAGGGCTCGTCGAGCGTGCCGGTCTGCAGCATCTTCCGTGCGAACGGGAAATACGCCACGTAGTCGTCGTTGACGTTGAAGCTCCAGTCCGCGACCGCGCCCACGAACTGGAACGCGGCGAGCAACAGCGCGACGAGCACGCCGGCGGTAACGAGTGGCCGGAGGGTGACCGCGCGGGTTGCCCAGTGCAGTCGCGCCACTTCCCGACGACGGTCCAGGGCCAACGTGGCCGCCAACGCGAGAACGCCGCCATTGACCAGCAGGAACGCGGTCCCCGGTGAAACCGCGCGCCCAACGCACAACCAGCCTCCCGTCGCCACCAACGCGCCGAGACCCCACGCGGACTGCAGGCCCAGGTCGGCGCGGTTGCCGCCGGTGAGCACACGCTCGACGAGCCGGCCCCAACCCGCACACGCGAGGAGCAGGCACGCGCTCCAGCACAGCACCGCCCACGGATTGCCAGGGGGAAGGCCCGACGACGCCGTCACCGCGGCCACACCCAGGACGGCCACCAGCGCCGGTCCCGCATACGCCAGAGATGGAGGCGCGCGGCGCAATCCCGGTGTTCCCATGTCGACGCGCGAGCCTAACAGCAACCCGCGAGAGCAGGCCAGGAAACGGTGCGCCTTTCTGTTCAGATGCGACGGGCCAGCACCATGAGCTCGTCGTCACCGAGGCGGTAGTAGGGACGCAGCAGCGTGCTGGCCGCCTGCACCGCCGCGCGCGTCAGAAGGCCCGGCGGGCCCATGGCATCCGAGCGTGGCGCCATCCCCGCGCCCTGCGCCAACGTGATGAGCACGAACAGCGAGTCACCGCCACGACGCCGCACGTCCTCGACACAGAATCCGTGGGATTGCAGCAGGGTCCGCAGGGAATGTTCCGTGAAGTGATGCAGATGCACCGGCACCTGGTACCAGCCCCACGCACGAGGGAAGACGCGGCGCGCCCGCGCGTCGAAGTTGGGAACGCAGATGCAGAGTCTGCCTTGCGGCGCCAGCAGCGTCCGCGCGGTCTCCAGGAACAGCGCGGGGTCCGTCACGTGCTCGAGCACATGCTGCGCCACGACGAGGTCGAAGGGCGCGGGGTTGGTGCGCGCGTAGGCTTCCAGCGTCCCGTGGAACACCTCCAGGCCACGCGCCCGCGCCTCACGCGCCGGTCCGGCGGAGAGCTCCACACCCGCCGCGTACGCCCCGCGCGCCACGGCCTCCTCGACGAGGTAGCCATACATGCAACCCACATCCAGCACGCGACGCGCGTTCCCGAGCGCGTGGTCCAGGATGCGGCGCGCGCGCCGGCGTTTCTCCGTCGCGATGAGCCGGTGCGCGTCGTACTGGTATTCTCGCGCGTAGAACGCGGACAGTTCCTCCGTCGACGGACGCGGCTCGGTCTGCCCGCATCCGCACCGCGCGCAGGTGGCAATCCGGTATTGGCCGTGGCGCGCATAGGTAGACGCGGGCTGCAGCACTTCCGTGCGGGTGAGCTCTCCACACACCGCGCAACGTTCCTCCGCCACCGTGGCGCGCGCGCTCATCCGGTCCGAACCCGACGTCGCCACGCGGGCGCGTTGGGGTGGTCCACCGCGGACTCCTGCACCAGCATGCCCAGCGGCTGCCCCCGTTCTCCCGTCATCATGATGCTGGCACGGTGCGGACGTGCGCGCGGCGGCTCACCGCGCATCATCCGCTGCACCGCGTCCACCACCTCCAGCGGCGTGATCTGTTGCATGCACACGTTGTCGCCAGCGCACGGCGGCACGTCGGTCTCATAGATGCACGGGCTGCACGCGACGCCGCGGTAGATGATCTCCGTGGTGCGGTTGAAGGTGCCGTAGTGGTCGGGGTCGCCGGGACCAAAGAGGCACACCGTGGGACGACGCAGCGCAATGGCCAGGTGCATGGGCCCGGTGTCATTGGTGACGACGCACGCCGCGCCCTCCAGCAACGCCAGCAGCTCCCCCAGCGACAAGCGCCCCGACGAATCCACCACGCCCGGGGGACACCGCCGCGCGATATCCCCGACGTACGCCGCCTCGGAACGGGCGCCGGTGAGCACCACCTGCAGCCCCATCTCCTGCAGCCGCTCCACCGCCTCCACGACGTGATCCGCGGGCCAGCGTCGCTCGATGAGCAGGTCGGAGGCGTTGGGGTTGACCACCACGTACTGCGCGGCCAGCGGTTGACCGGCCTGCTGCAGCCTGGCGCGGAGACCCGCGCGCTCGTCGTCACGGACGGGGAGCGGAGGCACCTCGGTGGGCACCTGGGCACCGGGTACCGCCGCGCGCAGGAGCTGCAGGTAGAGCTGGGAGACTGGCACGCGGATGTTGAAGGAGAGCAGGTGCGTGTAGATGTTCTTCCGGAAGTTCGCGGTGTGCCGGTAGAAGCCGTAGCGGTTGCGCGCCAGGCTCATCAGCCCGAGCAGCGACGTGCCACCCGAGTAGACCTCCAGGTCGAAGAACAGGTCCACGCCACCGACGAGCAGACGCGCGAGCGCACTGGCGGTATCCGTCCCCAACGTGAGCAAGTTTCCGTCGTCAAGATAGAGGGCCTGGTCCACGCAGGAGAGCCGGTCCACCAGCCCGCGGTTGTTCACGCCGGTGAGGAAGATGATGCGCGCGTTGGGGAACTCCCGCTTCAGTCCGTGGAGGAACGGGAGCGCCTGCACGATGCTGCCCATCCCCACGATCTTGGCGACGAGGATGGTGCGCACCTTCTCCGGTTGCACCGCGTGATCCAGGCGCAGCACGTGTCCCGCGCCGCGCACCGCCACCGCCAAGGCACGCGCCACCGGCGTGGCAATGAGGCGGTCGACGAGGAGCTTCTGCCGGGTATCCATCGGCCTCACCGCGTGGGCGACACACGCGCCATCTCCGCGGTCCTAGCACGGCGTGTGCTGCGGCAGCCATCCCGTCGTCACCACGGCAGCGACCAACCCCAAGCTTCACACCCGGGTGGCGCTCCGCAGGCGCCGACATCTCACCTCGGCGGCGAGGTCCCCGGGCTGCAGTCGCGCGAGCGTCTCGGCGGCCTCCAGTGCCAGGTCGGTGCGGCCAATGCGCTGTTGCAGCCGGACCAGCGCGTGCCAGGCCACCTCCTCCTGCGGATGCTCGCGCACCAGCGCCGTGGCGACGTCGATGGCATCGCGAACCGCACCGGTCAGCTCCAGCACACGCAGCGTGGTCAGACGCACCAGCCGACCGTGCCACACCTTGCGGGCCTCCTCGGCGAGACGCTGCGCCTCCGCAGTCCTCCCCACCTGCGCCGCGGCCAGCGCCTCCTCCACCATCATTCGCGCACGCTCCTCCTGCAGCAGACGTTCCACGCGGTCCAGGCGTGCGCGGATCACCTGGCTGGTGGGCGCGAGCGCGAGTGCGTCGCGGAGAAGATCACGCGCCACGACGAGGCTGCCTTCTTCCTCCCGTTCCGCCTGCGCCGCGAGCTGCATGGCTCGGAACATGGGGGTGTCCATGCGCTTGGCGCCGTCGAGATACGTCTTCCGCTCGGGTTCCCGCTTGCGCTCGAGCTCACGCGCCACGCCGGGAAGGAGCGCGTGGGTCTTCAGGATCCGGGCACCGTCCTCGTCGGAAGCGTGCTCGGGGACCGAGGAGGTCATCCACACCAGCGACTCGAGCACCGCGCGCATCTCCTGCAGCGTGGCATCCCGGGGAAGACCGAGACAGGCACCAAGCTCACCGCGCTCCCACGCCGCCAGGAAGCGCTCCACCGCGGCGAGCACCGTGGACAAGGCGGGCTGGACTGGCGCAACCGGCGTGGCGTCCGTCGTGACGGCGGGCTCCGGAGTGGGCTCAACGACGTCCGCCACCGCAACCACCGGCTCCAACGACACCGGCGCCTCGGCAACAATCTGCTCGAGGGAGACATCCGTGCTTTCGGGTGGAGGGTCCTCCGGCGCGGCGTCCAGCGTCGCACCGGGATCCTCCACGTTGGCCTCCACCTTCTCCTGCTTCGCGGGCGCCTCCAACGCAGGCACCCTGGACTCGACCGCGGGCCACGCCGCGGGCGCACCAGGCACCTGCTCGTCGGGAGCAGCCGGGACCTCGTTGGACGTCGACACGACGGGCTGTGACGGGGGCGTGTCCTGCAACCCCATCAGCAACCGGTTCAGCGCCTCGCCCGCGTGCGGCTCCAGCGACTCGAACTGCAATCCCATGCCGCACGGGTGGGACTTCACCTTCGCGTCGTACTCGTCGACGACATGCACCACCCGCGCCGCGGCACTGAAGCGCGCCTCCTCCAGGTCAAAGAGCACATGCACCGTGGCGCCCGGCTCGGCCGGCTCCAGCGTGCGCACGAACACTCCGCCCAAGGAGACGTTGTGCAGGCAGAGGCGTTGCAGTCCCGCGTCGTCCGGCATCAGCACGGAGACCGGGGCCTGCGTGGCGTAACGCGGGTGCTTCTGGACCGCGGGGAACATGGTCAGCGCCCCTCGGGCTCGCCCTGCTCGACGGGAATCAACGCAGCGCCCAACAGTCCACCGCCCACCGCCAACGCGGCCAACGCCAGCACGCCCGCGCCCAGCACGCCGGCCGCGCCCACCATGGCAATGGGAACCGAGAGACCACGCTGGTCGGGATGCAGCGCGGCGGACCAGAGGCTTCCGGCGAGATTGGCCGGACTGGCGGTGCCATTTCCGACGACACCACCACCGCTCAGCAGCAGCGGCTCCTGTCCCTGCACCGGCGCGCGCCACACCGAGGGGCCCAGGTAGAGCATGGACGCAAGGAACGGGATGGCCAGCAGCGCGGCGGGAATGGCCAACGCCATGACCACCGGGCCGGCCCAGAGCGGCAACCAGCTCAACATGCGACCACGCGCTCCGTCGTGGTTGGAGGTGGGCTGCTGGCGTTCCTGCTGCCGCGTCGGCGCGGCCTTCTCCGGAGGCGGCTGTGCCACCGGCGTCTGCTGTGTCACCTGCGCGGAGGCGGGAACCACCGCCAGCGTGCCCTCCGGGTGGATCTCCGCGCGACGGTTGGCCGCCCACGCGACCTCGTTGTGCTCGGCGATGAGCGGGCGGTTCTCGCCGTAGGTGACCACCTGGATGCGGTCGGGGGAGACGCCCATGTCCTGCAGGTAGTTGCGCACCGCCACGGCGCGGCGTTGACCAAGCGCCAGGTTGAACTCCTCGGTGCCGCGCTCGTCGGCGTGACCGGAGATGACGGCGCGGATGCCCTCCTGCTGCTTGAGGAAGCGTGCGGCCCTGGCAAGCTCCTCGCGGTCCTCCGGCGTCAACACATCTTCATTGAGTCCGAAGCGCGGACGAATCTCCTTGATGCGCGAGTACATCTCCTGGTCCTGCTGCGCCTGCGGCGAGGTTCCCGGCGCCGTCTCCACCGTGTCGGCGAAGAGTGGCGTCGCGCACAGCATGAATCCCAGCACCCATCCTGATGACACCCCGTGAGCGAACATGGCCCGTCCTCCCGTGAGAGATCGCGGCCAAGGCTAATGCTTCGGGATGTTTCGGAAAGTGAAACGCTGACCGATGGGGCATGCTCCCATCCGCGCGCCGGCCCAGCCCCGCTGACCGATGGGTGCGGGTGGCATCCGGCGGGATACGCATGGGGAGCTTCAGCGGTAGGAGGGGATGTGGTGCCCACGCCCGCGGCGTCGTTTCACCGGCCGCGCGTTGGGGTCGCGCTTCCCCGCCTGGACGGCCAGGTACGCGCCCACCGGGCAGAGCACCGCGAACATGAGCAGCAGGATGAGACCCACGGCTTCCTTCTCTCCGTCCGCGCCAAGGAGGACCAGGAGCATGACCGGCAACGCCCCCAGGGCGCCCCGCACCACGGACGACGACGTTCCGTTCATCCGAACCTCCGCGCAGCCAGCAGGAAGACCGGGGGCCGCAACCGAAGGCTTAGCGTTCGGTGGCGCCGGAGCCAGCGCGCGTGGTGTTCACCGGGCGGACGTGAAGGCTTCGCGTCCCGGGACCACTATCGTGACGACGTCAGGTGACGGGTCGTATCAGGCGGCGGCAAGGCCGAGCGCGGTGTCGAGCACGGCCAGGCCTTCATCCAGGTGCGCATCCTCGATGGTGAGCGGCATGAGGAAGCGGATGACGTTGCCGTAGGTGCCGGTGGACAACAGCAGCAGACCCCGGTTGCGCGACTCGGCCACCACCTTGGCGGTCTCGTCGGTGGCGGGGGCGCGGGTGGCGCGGTCCTTCACCAGCTCGATGGCCAGCATGGATCCCACGCCGCGCACGTCGCCAATGAGCTTGTGCTTCTCCTGCAGCTGGAGGAGCCGCTCGCGCAGGCGCGCGCCCAGCTTCTGGCTCCGCTCGACCAGCTTCTGCTCCTCGATGACCTGGATGTTCGCCAACGCGGCGGCGCAGGCCATGGGGTTGCCGGCATAGGTTCCGCCCAGCGCGCCGGGGTCCACGCAGTCCATGATGTGCGCGCGACCCACCACCGCCGCCACCGGGAAGCCACCGGCCATGCTCTTGGCCATGGTCATGAGGTCGGGCTCCACGCCGTGGTGCTCCACCGCGAACAGCTTCCCGGTGCGCGCAAAACCGCTCTGCACCTCGTCGATGATGAGCAGGATGCCGTGTTGCGTGCACACCTCGCGCAGGTGCGGGATGAACCCGGTGGGCGGCACCAGGAAGCCACCCTCGCCCAGCACCGGCTCGATCATGATGCCCGCCACCTGGTCCGGCGCGATGACGGTGCGGAAGAACTCCGCGAGGCGCGCCTTGATGTGCTCCAGGCCTTCCTTCTCCGTCTGACCGTTCCGGTAATACGTGGGGTATTCCATCCGGTAGATTTCCGGCAGGAACGGCCCAAAGCCCACCTTGTACGGCTTGGAGCGGCTGGTCAGCGAGAGCCCGCCGAGCGAGCGTCCGTGGAAGGCGTGCTCGAACACGACGATGGCGGCGCGCTTGGTGTACGCGCGGGCGAACTTCACCGCGTTCTCGCACGCCTCCGTTCCCGTCGACACGATGAACGCCTTCTTGTCGCCGCCGATGGGCGCCAGGCTGGTGATCTTCTCCGCCAGCGCCACGTAGGCCTCATAGCCATTGACCTGGATGGCGGTGTGCGTGAAGCGCCGCGCCTGCTCCATGGCCGCGCTCACCACCTCGGGACGCGCGTGGCCCACGTTCAGCGCGCCAATGCCGCCGGTGAAGTCCAGAAGCACGTTCCCGTCGACGTCGGTGACGGTGGCGCCGCTGGCGTTGGAGATGAACAGCGGATGCGCGGTGTTCAGCCCGCGCGAGACCACGCGTTGCCGCCGCTCCATCAGCGCCTTGCTCTTGGGACCGGGAACGCCCGCGTTGACCTGGATGATGCCCACGTTGCCACCTCGTTTTGGAAAGGGATTCCACCCTACAACGGCGCCGCGGTGCCGCTCCATCCGCATCTTGACGCGCTGCGCGCTCACAGACCCAGGCCATCGCTGCCTCCGAGCGGACGCATCAACAGCTTCCGCGGACGGCGCCAACCGCGTGTCAGGGATGCGGACGACGCCAGCGGCTCACCGCACGTTCGAGCGGTCCACCACGACGTAGGGCGCCAGGCGGGGCTCGACGAAGGTGGGCGGAAGAAGGGGCACGCTGCGGACCACGCCGCGAAGGTAGTCGCGCGTCACCACGTCGGAAAGATAACGCGTGGGATCCTCCATCCGACGACAGATGCCCTTGGGCAGTCGCGCGGGGTCCACGCCGCCGGGATGGGTGAGCGCATCCACCACCAGCGCCACCACCACCGGGTCCCACGCAAAAGCCAGGTGCATCACCACGCGCCCCGGACACACGTCCTGGATGGCGAGGTTGACCGCTCCCTCCAGCAGCGCGGAGGCCTGTCCGGACGCGGGCAACACGGCGTGGTCGGTGATGCTGTACAGGCTGGTGTAGTCAATGGCCCCCGGGGTCTCGTCGTCACGGTTGAGCACCTCCAGGAACGACGAGCCGCGCCGCATCTGCAAGCACGCCTTCAACGCGCACGGCAGCGGGGAGAGGACGTTGGCGAGCCACGAGCCGTGGTGCGGCGTGGCCAGCGTCACCAGGTCGTCGACCATGTCCCGGGTGTCCGGCCACCACTTCAACGCCCAACGCGGCTCCAGGCCGCCCTGGCTGTGCCCCAGCACGTCCACCCGTCGACCGGTGCGCGCGTGCACGGTGCGGATGGCGTGCACCACGTATTGCGAGGCCTCCTGGATGTCGCCGAGGGCGCGCACGGGCAGGGCCACCGTGCACACCTGCAACCCGCGCGCGGACAACGTCCGCAGGTAGACCCAGCCCCAGTTCTCCTCGGGGAGCACGCTGGTGCCATGGACCAGGATGACCGGCTCCTGCCACGGGCTCCCGTCGTCGGTGCAGCGCAACGAGGCCTCGAGCAGCGCGGGCGCCACCGTCAGCGGCGGTCCCGCGTCGACGGGCGGGAGCGGAGGAAGGTCCGCCCACGCCGTGGAGGTGAGCCCAAGGGTCAGCAGGAGCGTGAGACGTCGACGCAGCATGGCGTTCCCAGACCTCGACGTTACGGGACCGGGATGACCACCGCACGCGGATTGTGGCCACGGTCACGCCCACCTTGCAGGACATGGTGGCCACGCTCCAGGGGAAGAATCCCGGCGACGGGTTGAAGCATCGTAGTCGCGTCATACAACTGCGTGATGCCCGTGAAGGGCGGGAGGGCGGATGCGTTACCTCGGTACCATGTTCCTGACCCTTGGCCTGGCGACGACGGCGTGCCGTGCCGCCGAGGTGACTCCCGACGTGAAGCCGACCGCCGCGGTGGCCAGCAACGGGGGCGCCGCCACCGGCAAGGTGGTGAAGTCCGACGAGGAATGGCGCAAGGTCCTGACCGCGGAGCAGTTCCACGTGCTGCGTGAGAAGGGCACCGAGCGCGCCTTCACCGGCAAGTACTGGAACAACCACGAGAAGGGCATCTACCGGTGCGCGGCCTGCGGCCAGGAGCTGTTCTCCTCCGAGCACAAGTTCGACAGCGGGACGGGTTGGCCCAGCTTCACGCAGCCCATTGCCGAGGGGATGGTGGACAAGGAGAGCGACCGCTCCTTTGGCATGGTGCGCACCGAGGTGTTGTGCAGCCGGTGCGGCGGCCACCTGGGGCACGTGTTTGACGACGGACCCGCGCCCACCGGGCTGCGATACTGCATCAACTCCGCGGCGCTGACCTTCGAGCCGAAGCAGTAGCAACGTCGGCTGCGCGTGCAGGTGATCGTCACCGTCGGTCGAGGCACCGGCGGAAGTTGAGACGGGACGGCCGGCCGTCGTGACGCAGAGCGCGCGTCGCCACCTCCAGCGCGGACGGAGGCGGGTGGGGCCTGCGTCCTTCCGTTACATCCGGCGACATGGCTTTCGAGACCGTGGGCTCACCGACGCTGTGGCTGCTGTTCGGCGCGTTCATCACGGCGATGCTGGTGCTGGACCTGCGGGTGTTCCACCGACGAGCCCACGCGGTCACCAGCCGGGAAGCCGCCACGTGGAGCGCGGTGTGGATTGCCCTGGCGCTGGCCTTCAACGGCCTGGTCTGGTGGCACTGGGGCGCCGAGCACGCCGAAGCGTTCTTCACCGGCTACGTGATCGAGAAGGCGCTCTCCGTCGACAACTTGTTCGTCTTCTACGCGATCTTCACCGCCTTCCAGGTCCCCGCGGCGTACCAGCACCGGCTGCTGTTCTGGGGTGTGCTGGGTGCCATTGTGCTGCGCCTGGCCATGGTGCTGGGCGGGGCTGCGCTGCTCCACACGTTCCATGCCGTGGTCTACGTGTTTGGCGCGGTGCTGGTGGCCTCCGGCGTCAAGATGCTGCGACGTCACCAGGGCGCGCCCCATCCCGAGCGGAGCCGGGCGTTCCGCCTGCTGCGGCGGATTGTTCCCACCACCCGCGGTGAGCACGGCAGCCGTCTGTTTGCGCGGGAGGACGGCGTGCTGAAGGCCACCCCGCTGTTCAGCGTGCTGCTGCTCGTGGAGACCACCGACGTGGTGTTCGCGGTGGATTCCATCCTGGCCATCCTGGCCATCACCGACGATCCCTTCATCGTCTTCACGTCGAACATCTTTGCCGTGCTGGGCCTGCGCTCGCTGTACTTCCTGTTGGCCAACATGGCGGAGCGGTTCTTCTACCTGCAGCCCGGCCTGGCGCTGGTGCTGGTGTTCGTGGGGGTGAAGCTGGCCATCTCGGAGTGGGTGAAGATTCCCGTGCTGGTCTCCCTGGGCACGGTGGTGGCGCTGCTGGTTGGGTCGGTCCTGGCGTCCTGGGTCCGCACCCGGCGCGCAGCACGACGTCACGACGACTTTCCGTCGGGCACCGCACATCCCAGTGGCGTTTGAGGACCCGTTCCGCAAACCGCTGCGCCGGGGCCGCGTCAGGATCATGGGCCCATCTCGGGATGGCCCGCCGCCACCGTCACCACGCGGTCACCAGCTCCGCCGACGTGGATGGCATCAGTGCGACTGGGGCTTGAGCACGTCCAGCAGCTCCACCTCGAAGACCAGCACCGCGCCGCCGGGAATCATGGGCGGACGTCCGCGGTCTCCGTACCCCAGCTCGGAGGGACACAGCAGGCGCGCCCGGCCGCCCACCTTCATCCTGCGCAGTCCGTCCTGCCAGCAGCGGATGGACGCATAGAGCGGATACTCCAGCGGACCGCCGCGCTTCTCGGAGCTGTCGAACTCGGTTCCGTCGAGGAGTGTGCCGCGGTAGCTCACCTTCACGCGGTCCGAGCCCGCCGGTGAATCACCCGTTCCCGGCACCAGCTCCTGGAACACCAGTCCCGACTCGACACGCTCCGCGCCCTCCTCCACCGCCTTGTCCAGCACCGCCAGGCCCAGCGCCTTCTCGGTCTCCACCTTCGCCCGTTCCCGGTCCGCGCGGACCTCCTGTCGACTTCGCAACAGCCCCGCGATGCGGACGCGCTCGGTGGTCAGGTCGAACTCTGGCCGCGCTTTCCGGGCTCCGTCGGAGAATCCGCGCAGCACGTGCGCCAGCTCCTCCTCGGTGAGGTCCAGCTCCTCCAGCTGCGCCGCGAGCCCATAACCCACGCTGTAGAACGCACCGGCCAGCTCCCGGCTGCTCGACGACGTCACCACCGGCTCCTCTGCCATTCCGCCGGTGCAACCCCACAGCACAAGCAACGCGCCACACGCCACTGCCCGCATCATGCCTCCCGGCTCGGCGGACGGCGCCTCCCGGATGACCAGCCCCGGAAGGCGCCCTCCCCGAAGCGCTTAGTTTCCGTAGATGTTGTTCACGCGGATGTTCTTGAGCCGGTCAATCAGGTACTGCGTGATGGGCCCGGCGGCGTCCTGGTCCCAGGTGTCGTAGCCACGCCGGGGCCGGCCATCCCGACCGTCGTCAATGCGCACGTGCATGGTGTTCACCAGCGGATAACCCGTCTCCTCGTCCACCATGTGATCCAGCCGGTGCTGGATACCGTCGTCGGCGATGACGAATCCGTTGGCGGTGGAATACGTGCCGTGCGCGGCCTCCACCTGCGTGATCTTGTTGAGGTACGCACTGGTCTGCGGCGTGCGGCCGTTGGGATTCCAGCCGTAGAGGGCGCTGACCTGGGTCAGACCGCCGCCGGCGTTGTCGAGGTGGCAATCCCGACAATCCTTGGTGCGCCACCCGCCGCCAATGGGTGAGGTGGAGTGTGGCTGGTTGGTGTCGACGCCGAGGCCGCCGTTGATGTTCTTGCGGTCGTCCTGGTCGCAGAAGCCGTTGGGCTCCACGCAGGTCTGCGCGAATCCCGGTGCGTTGACGATTCCACCTTGCGACTCGTGGATGATGTTTCCCATGCCCACGCGGTCCCGGTAGGTCTTCCACGGGAAGTTCGTGCCCAGGGCGTCCTGCATGTACTCAACCTCGGCGCCACCAGCTCCCAGCACCCTGTGGCGCATGAACAACTTGAGCCGCGCCGGGATGCCCCAGGCAATCTTGCCCTTGGAATCAATGATGAGCTGCTGGTCCAGCATGCTGACGTAGGTGAAGTTGAACCAGCCCTGCGTCCCCAGCGTGACCTCACCGGTGACGCGGTCCCAGTCATAGAGCCGGTTCCCGTCCTGGATGTCCTTGATGCCCAGGTGGTTGCCGTAGCGCATGTTGTGCCAGGTGGAGTGGCACGCCGCGCACTCCAGTCCGCCCGCGGGCACTTCGTTGGGCTCATAGGCCGCTTCGCCCACGTGGCTAAACCCGAACTGCACGTTCTGCGTGCCGCCGCCGCCCTGCACCACTTCCACGCCCGGTCGCGGTCCCACGCCGTCCTCCAGGTCACCGCCATTGGCGCTCAACCCGTTCCAGCGGCCATGCGCAATGGACGAGAGCGGGTTGCAGACAAACTGCCCGTTGCGCGGGTCGGTGCGCAGACCTTCCCCGAAGCAGTCCTGCCCGTTGGGATCCCACTTCACGCCCCACGCAATCTGCGGCACCCACTTCCACTCCCGCGTGGTCTTGGTGCGCAGCCAGATGCCCGGCGTGGTGACCTGCGGATAGCCCTCCTCGCCGTAGCCGGGCACCGTCTCGAACTTGAAGAGGTTCTTGCGCTGGATGCGTCCGGTGGACAGGTACAGCTCGTTGACGGCGTTGTTGGCCGCGTCGGGATCCGCGGGGAATTCCAGGTTGCCGTGGCAGTGCACGCAGCGGACCTTCACTGCCTGGTCCTGGCGACTGTAGATCCTTCCGTCGCCGTGCATGTCCGCGGAGCTGTGGCAGTCCACGCACTCCATGCCCGCCAGGTAGTGCACGTCGGGCGGGGTGTCGTCCTGGCCGTCCTCGTTGAGGTCCTCGTACTCAATCAGCTTCTCCTGGTCGAAGCCGTGCAGCCGCGCGTCGGGGTTGAGGTCATTGTTGACCAGCTGCGAGTACTGGAAGTTGATGTCCACGCCGCGGTCGCGCGCCTTGGTGAGGTCCTTGTTGTCGTCGACGCGGATGCCCATGTACTGGAACACCAGGCGCGCGGAGCCGGTGTGGCAGGAGAGGCAGTCGCCCGCCTTCATGTTGCGCGTGATCTGGTGGCGACGAGGATGCGGCCGCTCCGGCCAGCTGATGTGCTCGTACGCGGCCGGGTAGGTGGGCTCTTCCTTGTTGATGAGCGGGTCATTGCTCTGGCTGCGCCCGGTCCAGTCATAAGGCATGTGGCACGCGGTGCATCCAGAGGAGCGGAACTTGCCGGCCTTGTGGTTCCAGCCGTTGTTCCCCAGGTGGCAGCTGCCACACAGCTTGTTCATGGTCTCCTTGGCAATGTCCTGCTCGCTGAAGACAGGGTTGATCTCGCGGTCAAAGGACTCCAGCGCGTGGATGTGCGGCACGGAGCCGGGCGGCGAGGTGTTGCGGTTCCAGTTCGAGTCGTCGCGGTGCGCGGCACCCCACACCGCCAGGCGCTTGCCGTAGGAGTCATAGCCCAGCGCGGGCGCCAGGTCGGCGGGACGGGGAAGACCAATCTGGTAGAGCATGGCGTCGAACTTCCCGACGAGCGTGGCCATGGTGGAGTTCTTCACCTTGGTGTCGATGCCGGGATGGCACGCCGCGGTGGAGCACGTCTGGTCGACCACGCGCAGGTCGCCGGGGTTGGTGAAGCGCAGCCACTGCAGGCCACCGTTCAGGTTCTCGACGCCACCGCGGCCCAGGTAGTGGTTCTCGTAGCTGGTGCGCTTGGGCGTGTTGCTGGTGCCGCTCTGGGTCATCTCCGCGGGCATTGGCACGTGCGCTTCCGACTTGGAGAGGATGCGGTCGGGATTGGCCGGGTCACGCCCGACGCCACCGTGGCAGTCCACGCACGCCACGTAGCGCCACGGGTGCGGGTTCTCGATGCCTTGTCCCCCGTTGGCGGTCTGCAGACCGTGACAGCGGATGCAGGCCACGTCCTTGGCGCACGCGGGGTCGGTGGGCGTGGCGTTGCAGTCGAGCGAAGGGCAGTCGCTGCAGTGCCATTGGAAGGTGCCGTCCTGGTGGTCCACGCATTCACACGCGGGCGCGGTGCCGCCGGGGCACACGTACGGCAGCTCGGGCAGCTCACCGCACGGCTCCACCAGTGGATTGCCGCTGGCGCCACCCGACGACGTGGAGCCGCCAAAGGAGGTGTTGTTGTTGTACGAGGTGGAGCCGCCCCACGACGAGGAGCCGCCCGAGTACGAGGTGGAGGACACGTAGGAGGTGGTTCCTCCGTTGGAGGTGGACCCCGCCTGGGAGGTGTTTCCGCCCCCGGAGGTGCTGCCGGCCTGGGAGCTGCTGGTGCCACCCCCGCTGGACGAGGACTCTCCATCCTCCTCCTCGTCGTCGTACTCCTCATCGTCACCGCCCCCGCTGCAGGCGGTGACGCTCAGGCACAACAGGCCAACCAGCCACCAGGATTTCCTTTTCAAGCGCACGGTGAACCTCCTCCAGGCCCATGGTCACGCTCCCTGGGCTGCGCGCGCGCACCGCCGCCACGGCGTTGAGCCATGCAACGCGGTGTCCTGCAGCACGCCCGACCCGGGGGGAACGGAACGCCTTGGTTTGGACTATCGCTTAGTGTTCAATGCCGTTTCGCGAAATGCAATCATCTTCTTGCGCGTGATTCCCGTCGTCACTTTGCGCAAGTCCGACGCGAATCCAGCACTAATCTGCGCGTCATCTTTACCGCGCCACGGAGGCGGGCGGCGGCCCACGCAAACCCGCAAGACAGGGTGCTGCTGATTTTTCGCGCGGGAACGCAGGAAACGCGTGCTCCGTCGTCACCGCGCGTGCGCGCACGCCTTGGCGCAGCAACCGCGGACGCGAAAAATTGGCCGGGTGTGTCCCGCCTCCTTGCCGGTTCCACGACGTACCGCGCGGGGCGCCTGGGCAGGATTGCGTGGCGTGGCACGCGCAACTGGGAGGAGGCGCGCAGATCTTTTTTCCGGATCACCCGCCCCCGCGGGTTCTCCCCAGGTCACGCCAACAAGCGCGCCACTTCCAGCACGTGGGAATCCTCGACGCCCTGGGCCTGCAGCGTCTCCGCCAGGCGCAGCACGTACTCCACGTTGCTCCCGCTCTCGCCGCGCGCCACGCGGATGACCTCCGCCATGCGCTGTGACGTCGTGGGACCGAGGTACCAGGGGTTCCGCAGCGCGGCCACCCAGGTCACCGCGTCCACCGTGGTGCCGTCACGCAGCGCCACCCGCACGTGCTCGCGCGTGTAGCCACCCCGCTCGCGGTGATCCAACGCCGCCAGGATCTCGTCCCGCCCGACGTCATGGAGCGAGAAGGCAATCCCGGTGCTCTCTGCCGCGGCGTTGGGGACCAGCGTGGCCACGCGTCCCGGCTGCTCGGGCGTGCCGCGGTGGTCGGGAGAGCCCTGGTCCAGCCTGCGCTCCCAGCCCGTGAGCACCGCCACCTCCGCCCGACGGTACGGAAACCCCGGACGCCACATCAACGAGCCGTAACCGAAGATCCACATCGCCGTCACACCCAGCAGGAGCGCACCACCAGCGAGAGCACGAGAAGATGGAGCGTGAACGCGGCGAGGGGGTGCCGCCGCTCGTCGCAGCGCAGGGTGGGGGCAGTGACCTCCAGGGCAGGCGTGCTCACGGCGTAGCGGTTAGTCGGGATTCTCGGGACGGTGCAAGGGAGCTCGCGGGCCGCGACGCAGGCTGTGGCGAAGGCGACGTCGCGGGTGGCGCGGGCCCACAGAGGTGTCTGCACGGAATCCGCCGTGGCACCATCCACCCATGTCCATCCTGCCAACCACCCCCGCCAGCGGTCCGAGCGACGAGCGCACCCGAACCAACGTCAAGAACCTGCTGCGCCTCTGGTTCTCGGTGGATGCTCCTGTTACACCGCGGGCGTACCGCGACAGCGGCTTCTTCCTCATCGTCGTGAAGTACGCCGTGGACGCCGGCCTCATCATGATGATGACCGGCAAGACCTGGCACCCCTGGGATTACCTCTCACCGCTGGCCGCCAGCCGGGCCCAGCTTCCCGAGGGGCTGATCATCGCGCTTGTGGTGCTCTCCCTGCCGTTCATGTGGATCGGCGCCACCATGAGCGCGCGCCGTGCCGTCAACGCGGGGCTCTCCGCCGGGCTCGGCCTCACGCTCTTCTTCATTCCGCTCATCAACTACCTCGCGATGCTGGCGTTCTGCGTCCTTCCCGAGCAGCACCACGCGCTTCAGCGCCGCGAGCAGGTGAGCATGGAGCCAGGACTGCGCGCGGCGCTGCTGGGGGTGGGCATTGCGACGCTGATGGGCGTGGTGCTGCTCCTCATCTCGGTGTTCCTGCTGAACGGTTACGGCATGGGTCTGTTCGTGGGAACCCCGTTCCTCATGGGCGTGCTCAGCGCGTTCATCTTCAACCGGACGTCGCTGCGCGGCATGCATGAGTCCGTGGGCGTGGCCTGCACGGCGGTGGTCATTGGCGGTGGAGCGCTGCTGCTCTTTGCGCTGGAGGGTTTCGTGTGCCTGGTGATGGCCGCGCCACTGGCTCTGGCGATGGCGGCGCTGGGCGGTGTGCTCGGCCGCGCGCTGGCGCAACGGTCGACGTCGCAGGTTGCGGCGCTGGTACTGATGAGCACGTCGCTGCCCGTGTTCATGGGAATGGAGCGCGCGGCTTCCGCACCGGCGGTGCACAGCGTGGTGACAGAGATGGACATCGCGGCGCCGCCAGAGCGCGTGTGGCCTTTCGTGGTGGGACACTCCGAGCTTCCGCCGCCCACGGAATGGTTCTTCCGGCTTGGCATCGCCTACCCGGTTCATTCGACGACATACGGCGAGGGCGTGGGAGCCACGCGGCATTGCACGTTCTCCACCGGACCGCTGGTGGAGGAGATCACGGCGTGGGAACCGGGACGACTGCTGCGCTTCAAGGCCATCTCCCAGCCTGCGCCCATGAAGGAGCTGACGCCGTACAACATCGAGCCGCCGCACCTTGACGGCTATGTCCGCTCACGCACCGGCGAGTTCCGTCTCACGCGACTTTCCGACGGAAACACGCGGCTGACCGGCACCACCGAGTACGAGAGCAGCCTGGGTCCCGACGGGTACTGGAGCCTCTGGTCGGATGCGCTGGTGTCCGCGGTGCACCGGCGCGTGTTCCAGCACATTGCCACGCTGTCCACCAAGGCTCCGTGAGCGGCGAGCGACACCCGTGCAGGGCTTCACCCGTCGACGCGCACCGCTCCCGGGCAATGCGAGGTCATTCGCAGGAGCGTGTTGGGGGTTGCATCAGGATGAGTTGCCCATCTGGTCCTGACCGCCTCCAGCGGACCACGACCTGGAGCGCGGCGGGCCCTCGCCGCCCTGGTCAGCGTCGAGCGGTTTGGACAACCGTCAAGGGCCCAAGCGCCACGAGGCAGAGCCTCGCCCGACGTCATTGAGCCCCGGTGCTGTTCGGCCCGTTGTGAATGCGCTCGGCGCCGACCAGGGCGGCGAGGGCCCGCCGCACTCCAGGTCGTGGCCCGCTCACGACGTCGGCAACCCCACTGGGCATCTTGTCCTGACGCAGCCTCTTACGGCGGCAGGGTGGTGGCGTCGGAGTCCACGCCGGTGGCGGTCCAGTCGCTGCTGTTGGGAAACCCGTTCTGCCCGGGAGCGCCAGGCAGATAGCGGAAATACGCCGCTTCCGGCGGCACCGGACCGGTGTAGACGATGGATCGCAGGTTGGTGTCGTCCCGGGCCACGAACGCGTCCGCGTCCAGCGTCACTCCAGGCAGCAGGTAGGTCTCCGCCAGCCAGCCGCGCCAGTCGAACCCGCCGGTGTGTTTGTTACCCAGCGCGTGCGTCACGGTGTGTCCGACGTACAGGTCCGTCCCGGGCGCCACCATGGGCAGGTTGGGGTCCCGCGCAACGCGCTGCCCGTTGATCCAGAAGCGAACGCGCTCTTCCACGTCGGGGTTGTCCACGTCCACCGAGATGACCAGGTGCACCCACTGGTCCAGGTAGGGCCACGGTTCCAGGTTGGGTCCGGCGGCATAGTCACCCGGGTCGTGCTGGAAGAAGGGACGACCGGAAGTGCTGCCCGCCCAGACGAAGGTCTGACTGCCCGCGCTGGCCCCCGCGCCCAGCAACATGGCGGCCTGCGCGGCGGACTTCATCCAGGTGGCAAACGTGAATGCTCGTCGGTTGGAGGCGGTCTGCAGCGTGCGCCGCAGCTCCGAGGCGTTGCTGGCAAAGTGACCCGAGTGGGTGATGGTCACGAACGTGGGCCCTCCGCCCGACGACGTGGAGGAGCTGGATGAGGTCGTCGCGGAGGAGCTGGAGGTGAGGGATGAGGCGGAGGTGGACACAACCACCCCACCGCTCGACGACGACGAGGAGGAACTCGAGCTCATCACACCGGAAGTGGTGGAGCCGCCACTGCTGGTGGCGAGGGATGAAGAGCTGGTGCTGGCAGAAGAAGCGCTGGTGGCGACGGAAGAGGAACTGGCGGCGGATGAAGCGCTGCTGGTGGAGGTCTGGGCCGAGGAGCCGCCCGCAGACGACGTGGATGAAGTGCCGCTGGCCGCGCTGGACGACGAGGAGGAACTGGATGTCTCTCCGGCGGTCGAGGTCCCACTCACCGACGAGGAGGACACCCCCTGACCGGAGGCAGACGACGACGAGGAGGACGCGCCAGATGCCTGTCCCGCGTCGGGCGCGACCGCTCCCGGTCCCGGAGCACAGATGCCGTCACCGGAGCAATGTTCGGACCCAAGGCAGTCATCGGCGGAGTTGCACAGCCGGACGCACGCCCCGTCCCGCGACGTTTCCCCGGAACGGCACGGAGTACATCCCGCGAGGAACGTCCCGATGATCCACGGGGACCACCACGTGAGGGTCGCGCGACGCCACGGCATGCCTTGCGACGCTATCCGACTGCACCGGGCGCGGAAAGACCCCGGCGGCGACGCCTCGGCCATGTACTCCGCGCGCTCACTCCGCGGACAATGGGAGCGCCCCGGAGATGCTCCGCCACGCCAGCGTTGGCAACGTGCTCCGCATCCACTCCGGGTCGATGGGTGCGCCCACGAGGTACCTGCGACACGCCTCGTGCGTCGGCCCCAGCAGGACCACGTCGAGCAACAGCGGGGGCCACGACGGCAGCGCGCCGCTCCTGATGAAAGTTCCCACGTGCGCCGCAACCGGAGCGAGATGCAGCTCCTTGTGCCGGGCGAGGGCGCGCTCATGTCGCGCGGCCAGACCGGTGCTCATCAACTGGTACATCACGCGCGCTTCGTCCTCGTTGCGCAGCACCCATTCCAGGTGTGCATCCACGAGGGCGAGCACACACGCACGCGCATCCCGGGTTCCCACGACCCGCCGCGCCAGGTGGGCGAACAGCCGCTCAAAGGTGCGCATGAGCAGCGCCAGCGCAATGGACGGCAGACCATCGAACTGGTGGTAGATGCTTGAAGGGCTCGTCCGCGCGGCCTTCCGGATGTCCTCGATCCCGGTGTCCAGCACTCCGCGCCGCGCAAAGCACTTGAGCGCCGCATCCAGGATCGCCTCACGTCGCTCCGCACCATCACGCCGCGTAGGGGCACGCATGGTCCATCTATAGACCATCATTCCCGGCCGCGCGGATCCCGGCGTCCCACCGACGTTACATGGAATATCCTTCCAATTACCCGGACCCGGTGGCATCCTGGCTCCATGACGGACACGATCATCACGGGTGCCTCACGCGGGATTGGCCGGGCGTTGGCGGTGGCGCTTGCCGGGAAGACGGACCAGCTCCTGCTGGTGGCGAGAGATGCGGCGCAACTGCGCGATACCGTCGACGAGGTGCGGCGACGCGGCGGGCACGCGGTTGCGGTCCCGGGGGACCTTTCGAGCGTGGCGGGCGCACGGCGCCTGGGAGAGGAGCTCGCCTCCATGGTCACGCCCGGCACCACCCTCGTGCACAACGCAGGAATCTGGCCGTCGTCACGGGTCCTCAACGGCGACGGGCTGGAGATGTCCTTCGTGGTCAACCACCTCGGGCCCCTGGCCATGCAGGAGCCGCTGGTGGCCGCGGGACGGCTGGCGCGCATCATGGTCGTCAGCGCGGGGCTCGTCGTGAAAGGGAGGTTCACGCCGGACCAGACGCCCACGGGAGCGGACTTCTCCGCCTTGGGGACCTACTGCAACACCAAGCTGTGCCTGGCAGCGGCCATGTACGACGAGGCGCGGAAGCACCCCGACCTGGACGTGGTGGTGCTTCATCCCGGCGTGGTGCGGACGGAGCTGGGCGCGCGGCGTGGGCCGGCGGGATGGCTGCTGAACCTGGTCAAGCGCGGCTGGGAATCCCCCGAGCGCTGCGCGGAGCGGCTCACCCGCATCCTGGCGAGGCCGCGCTGGTCCCCGCCGGGAGAAGCGCGTTTCCTCGTGGAGGAGCAGGAACAGCCCTGGCCGGCCAACGTGGTGGATTCCGCAACCCGCGCGGCCGTTGCCCGCGTCACGTCGGGGTTGCTGGCCCGGTAGCCCCGCCGCCGGCCGTCACCACCGCCGGTGCACGACATGATCCCCCGTCCGAAACGAAACGCTGCTACTCCAGCTTCTGCTCTGCCAGCACCTTGCACGCCTTGTCGAACTTCATCTCGCAGGCGCGCTGGGCGTCGGCCTTCGCGTGTTGCAGGTCGCCAAGGCGGTTGTACACGCCGCCGCGCAGGTAGACCGCCTCGGCGTCCTGGGGATTGTCCGCAATGAAGCCGTTCCACAGCTCAACCGCATCCTTCGCCTGGTCACGCTTGACCAACGCAATGGAAAGCTCCTTGTAGGCCATCAGCCACTTGCGCGTGTGCTTGACCGCCTCCTGGAAGTCTCCGAAGGCCGCGTCCACCATGTCCCGCTGCTTGAAGGTCATGCCCCGCCAGAACCAGGGCTCGGGGTCGTCGGGCTGGACGCGCAGCGCCTGGTCATACAGGTCCTCCGCGGCCTTCCAGTCCTTCGCCTTGTACTTCTCCCCCGCAACCTTCAGGATCTCGCGCATCACCTGCCAGCGCTCCCACTTCACATAGCCTTCGTTATCCTTGACATAGGCTCCAAGCAGCACGTCGTTGCGCGCCTCCTCCCAGCGTCCCATCTTGCGCAGGAAGGCAGCGCGCATGCCCAGCGCTTCAGCGTCCTGCGGCCACTGCTCCAACGCTTCATTGAGAAAGGGCAGCCCCTTCTCCGGCTCCTTCATCTTGGCGTGGAGGTCCGCACGCGTGATCAGGTACTGGTACCAACGTCCCGCCTCGAGTGACTTGTCGCAGGCCGCCAGCGCCTCTTCGAAACGCTCCTTGTTGAGGGCCTTGTCGCAGCGCTCGTTGTGGGAGGCGCCGCGCAGCACCTTCATGGCCGGGTTGGTGGACGAGGCGAGCGCTTCCTCGGCCAGCGCGTCCATCTGCTCGTAGGAGCCGCCCCATTGCGGGCGCAGCATGGCCATGATGCCCTGGTAGAGCGTCAGGCAGTCCTTGCAGACCTTCCGGCCGTCCTCGAGAATCCGACGCGGATCGACGTCACCCTTGAACATGGCAACCTTGGTCCGCCAGCGGATGTTCTCCACCACGCCGGGACGGAGCTCCAACGCCTTGGCCAGATCCGCCGCCGCCTTCTCATTGAATGCCTGCATGGCCGCGAACTGCGCTTCCTTGGTGTCTGACGACGGCTTGTCGCCGCGCGCCTCGGCTGCCACCGCGAAGAGGTAGTGCGAGCGCGCGCTCCACGGAGCGAAGGAGGTGGGATGGCGCTGCACCCACTCGTCGAGCAGCGGATGGAGGTCGGGCGCGGCCTGGTAGAACGCGTTCATGGCCACGAACATCCACAGTTCCTTGCGGGGGTCCTTGTCGATCTCATCTGCCATCTGTTCGATGAACTTCGTGAGCGGCTCGTACTGACGGCTCCGCAAGAGGGCCAGGAGCGCAACCTTGTCGGGGAGCTGGTTGGGGAAGCCAAAGGCGTCCAACCCCTTGACGTTGAGCAGCGGCAACTGCGCGGGGACCCCCGTGGGCGGCTGCCATGCGGCCAATCCCGTGGGTGGCAGCGGCGCGGCGCTGGGGGCCTTGGCGGGTGGGGCCGCCGGTTTCTCCTTGGTGCACGCCGTGCCCAGGAGGGCGATGGAAAGACAAAGGACCCGCTTCATGAACGCCCCTTGCACCGGGAATTGAGCTCCGGAATAGTCTGCGCACTAAAGCCGCACTGAGGAACGAATGCAACCCACGCCCGAGGCGCCCCTCCGTCGTTCCTTCGCGCAATTTCGTCGACGGGTCCTCGGAGCGCTGCTGGTCCTGGTTGCCGTGACGGTGGGGTTCCTGGGACAGCGGTGGGCGGACCATAGGCGAGAAGCACCCCCCAAGACGAAACCCCTGGCCATCCGACGCTGGACGCTGCACGGACCGGGCGGCGCGCTCGAAGTGCCACGGAAGACACCCACGGTGGTGAACGCGTTCCTACAGGACTGTCGGGGATGCGGGGGTGCGTTCGCGGCGTGGCGTGACGTGGTGAGACCGGCGCTGGGGCCGGAGATCCCGGTGGTGAACGTGGCGCTGGGCACGGTCTCCCTGGAATGGGCCCGTGAATGGAAGCTGGAGGAGAACCTCGTGGTCGACGTCAGCGGCACCACCGTCTTCCTCCCGGCGGAGGTCCAGGGATTCGAGACGCTGCTGGTGGATGAAACCGGCGTCATCCGACTGCGCGAGCGGCCCGACGCACCCGGCGCGGTGGACCGGATCCGCGGCGCCATGGCCGTCCTCACGTCGCGGGCTCCCTGACAGGGCCTACCTCCAGGACTCCGGGACTCCGCGGCGGCCGCGACGTCCAGCGGGTCTTGATATGACGGCGGTTCACCCGCCACCGATCCACGCGCGCGCACACGTGTGACGAGCGCATCACGGTGCCGCGCACAGTGGAAGGGCCACGTAGAACGTCGCGCCCCTGCCCGTCTCGCTGTCCACCCAGATGCGCCCACCGTGTCGTTCGACGATGTCGCGGCAGATGTACAACCCCAGCCCCAATCCGCCGTAGCTCGTCGTGGGCGCGTTGCTGGCGCGGAAGAACCGCTCAAACAACATGGGCTGCTGTTCCCTGGGGATTCCAATGCCACGGTCGGTCACGGAGAGAAGCGCTTCGCCACCGTTTCGGCTCACCCGGACGTCGATGGGCTTGTCGCGCGGGCTGTACTTCACGGCGTTGTCCACCAGGTTGTTGACGACCTGCAGCAGACGGTCACGGTCTCCGTCCACGTGGACACCCGTGGTGGGAACATCCAGCCGCATCCGGTTCTCTTCGCCGGCCGGATGGGCGCTGATCACCTCACGAACCAGCTCGCACAGGTTGACGGGCTCACGACGGAGCGCCAGTCGTCCCGCCTGGATGCGCGACACATCAAGCAGGTCCTTGATCAGGCCGCACAGGCGTCCAAGCTGACTCTGCGCCTTCGAGATGTCGGCGGGGTCCACCGGCTCACCGCGACGCACCCGCCGCTCCATCAGCTGGAGCAGCAGGACCAGCGGTGTGAGCGGGGTCTTCAGCTCGTGGGAGGCAATGGACATGAACTCGTCCCGGGCGCGGATGGCCTGCTGGGCTTCCCGATAGAGCCTGGCCTGCAGCTCCGCGGCGCGGGTCCGTTCGGTCACGTCCACGACGACGACTCCCACCCCCGTCATCTCTCCCGCCACGGTGGACACGGGGTAGTAGCTGGCCAGGAAGCTCCGGATCTCACCTGGGGCGCTGGGCACCTCACCGCTCAGCTCCACGTTGGTTGTGGCCTGTCCGGTCTCCAGGACCCTCCTCATGATGGGTGCAACCTGCGGAGCCATGCCGGGGCTGGCCTCCCAGATGGTGCGACCCACGTCGTCCTCGGGCCGCACGCCGTGCAACGCGGCCAGACCCGCATTGACGCGCTGGAAGCGCAGGTCCCGGTCAAGGAAGCCCATCGGTACCGGTGCGCTCATCAGCAGCGTGTCCAGGAGCGCCAACGCCCGCTCCCTTTGCTGCTCGGCACGGTGACGCGCCGTGACGTCGACCAGAACCGCCAGCGACCTCACCACCTCACCCTCGGCATTCCGCTCCGCGATGGCGGAGAGCAGGACGTCCATGACGCTGCCGTCGCGCCGCACGAACTGGTAGGGCACGTCCCGGCACACGCCGGTGGTGAAGAACTCGGGGAGCACCACCTCCGTGGCGTACTTGCGCGACTCCGGCGTGAGGAACTCCACCGACTTCCGGCCCAGCACCTCCTGGCGCGTGAAGCCCAGGGAGGCGAGCCAGAAGTCGCTCACGCTCAGCAGGCGCCCATGCCGGTCCACGGAGTGCATCATGACCGGGGTCTTGTTGTAGAGCTCGCGGTACTTCTCCTCGCTGCGGGCCAGGGCCTCTTCCGCGCGCTTGCGCTTGGTCACGTCGCGGAAGCTCCACACCCGGCCCACAACCTGGCCGGCCACCCGTTGCGGCCGGGAGTAGCGCTCGACCACGCGGCCGTCCTTGAAATGGATGACGTCCTCGCCCTCTTCCTCCGGGTGCTCGTAGAACCACCGTATCCGTGCCTGGAACGCCTCCGGCTCCCGCAGCTGCTCCAGCACCCGGGACACCAGGCTCGCGTCTTTGGCGGACTCCAGGCACTCCTCCGGGAGGCGCCACATCATGGCGAAGCGGCGGTTCCACGCGGCCACGCGGCCCCGCTGGCTGACGACGAGGATGCCATCCGCGGTGGCCTCCAGGGCGGCCCGCAGCAGGGACACGGAACGCTCGACGGCCTCCTGCATTTCATGCTGGCCCGTGACGTCGACCATCACGCCCCGGAGCAACCGCGGCCCTCCCCTTGGATTGAGCACACTGACAATGTCGCGCAGCCACACCACCCGTCCATCCGCGGCGATCATGCGGTACTCGAACTGGTGTGGCTGGCCCCGCGCGGTCTGCTCCACGCAGAACCTCATGCAGCGCTCGCGGTCTTCGGGATGGAGATGGTCCACCCAGAACCGGGGCTCCTCGATCCAGCGCGACCGGGGATATCCCAGCAGGCGCTCCGCCTGTTCGCTCACGAAGGTGAAGCGGAATTCCTCATCCGCCTCCCAGACGATTCCGTCGACGGTGTTGATGAGGGACGCAAGGTCGGTGGCGACGGGAGGCATCACCATCGCCATGGCGCTCACCACCACGCCCGCCACCTCCCGTCCGCCACCGTTGACGTCGGGCAGCGGATGAAGCTCCACCGTGAGCGCCACAACGCGCCCTTCCTTGAACGTGCGGTACGACACGGTGCGGGCGGCACGGCTGGCGGCGACGGCCCGGCACGCCACCACCAATGAGGCACGGTCCTCCGGGTGCACGGCAGCGTCGAGCGGGCGCTTCAGCTGGACGGCGCTCCCGAGCAGCTCGGTCAGCGGCTCACTGAGGAAGGTGGGCTCCATCGTGAGCGTGTCCACGATCCAGACCTTGATGCCCAGACCCTTGAGCAGCGCGCCACCGCGGGGCTCCAGCAACAGGTCGTGAAGCGCGGGCTGCACCGTCACGCCCGCCCCACCCGACCTGCCGTCCCGACGCGGAGGCATTGCGCCGGACATGGCATCCGCGTGAGCCACCGCCCCCTCCCTCTCCTCGTCACGTGGCCGTTGACCGGACCTCCACAGCTATAACCCTCACGTCCGCGGCGGCCATGAGCGCCGCGCCCCGTCCGGGCACCCGCCTCCGCTGAGCGCGCCTCCCTGCCTCCGCGTCCTCGACGGGCGCGCCCCTCGTGACAAGGCCCCGCCCGAGGTGACGCATGGGGTTTCCTCCTCGGCGGGACGCCTGACGGTTTGACCTCCACCGCCGTCGCTTGTCACGCTGCCGGGCCAAATGAACCTGGCAGCGGACAGCACCGTCACGTCGGGCGCGTCCTGGGGACTGCCCGGGTTCCTGTGGCTCCTCGTCGGGTTGGTGGTGCTGTTGCAGGTGGTGCGCCTGGTCATGGTGCTGCACAACCTGCTGCGCCTGCGCCTCCAGCCGCCGCACCACCGTCCCGTCTACGAGAGCGTGGTGCCGCCGCACGTGCGCGAGGGGCTGCAGGGTCCCATCCGCGAGCTGGGGGCGCTGGGCTTCAGGTGGTCCGGCTGGGTGCAAGCTCGTCGGATGACGCGCTCCCGGTGGGACCAGTCCTGGCAGGCTTGGCTGCGCTCCGCCGACGGAGGCACCCACGCCAGCATCTCCTTCTCCGACGTGCCTGAGCCGCTCCACCTCCACAACCTGGCGTTCCGCTCCTTCTTCTCCGACGGAACCGGCCTCACCACCCTCAACGGCCTCGCCCACGCCGTGCTCGGGGAGTACCCGGGCATGCAGGATCCCTACGCGCCCACCGTCGTGGCGCACTGGCAGGCGCACCAGGCGCAGCTGGCCGTGCGTGCCCCGCAGTCCGTGCCGTCGACGCTGGAGCTGACGGAGGCGGCTCGTCGGGCGGAAGCGGAGGACGCGGCGTATTTCCACGGGCTGGTGCAGGCCGGTCACCTCCACGCCGCTCCCGACGGGGCGCACCTCATGGGCTGGCGGTTTGCGTTGGCCTCCACGCTCAAGCTGGTGCGGGGCATGGGGCGTCTGCGCGCCCTGTTGGTGACGCGAGCGCAGGCCGCGCGGGCGGCGGGCGTCACGTTGCCGCGCGCTCCGTTGGAGGAGGACGTCGCGGCGTATCGTCGCCATGACGAGATGCTGTCCGCGCCCGCGCGCCGGAACCTGTTCCTGTGGACCTTCGTGGTGACGCTGGCGCTGTTCGTCCTGGCCTCCACGCACTGGGTTGATCCGGTGATGAGCGCGGCGGTGGTGATCACCATCCTCGTGCATGAGCTGGGGCACTTCGGCGCCATGAAGCTGCTGGGCTACCAGGACACCAGCATCTTCTTCGTGCCGTTCCTCGGGGGCGCCACCACGGGGCGGAAGAAGGACGCCACGCTGGGGCAGGAGATGGTGGTGCTGCTGGCGGGCCCGGTGCCGGGGCTGCTGCTGGCCGCGGTGCTGGCGGCCACGGGCGTGGCGGAGCGCGCCGGGCTGCGTGAGGGCCTGGTGGTGCTGGCCGCCATCAACCTCTTCAACCTGCTGCCGGTCCTCCCCCTCGACGGAGGGCGCATCCTCCACGGACTGCTCTTCTCCCGCAGCGCCGGTGGTGACGTGTTCTTCCGACTGCTGGCCGCGGGCGTGATGCTGCTGCTCGCCTTCAGCGGGGACCCGGTGCTGGTGGTGCTGGCGGTGCTCATGGTGGTGGGCATTCCACACGGGCTGCGCATGGCGGGCCTGCGCAAGCGTCTCCTCGCCGAGCCGCGCGTGCCCGGTGATGACGACGTGACGGCGTTGTTCCGCGTGCTGCACGCGTCGGAGCACGCCAACCTGGCCTTTGCGCAGAAGATCCAGCTTGCCCGCGGGTTGCTGGTGCAGCAGCCGCACCGCACGGCACCGGGATGCCTGGGCATCATCACCTGGCTGGGAATCTACGCGGCCAGCCTGGTACTCGGCGTGGTGTCCTTGGTGACGGTGGCCCTGGCCATGGCGCGTCCCCCCACGACGCCGCTGGCGCTGCAACCCGTGCCCGGCACCACCGTGCCGCTGGCCTGTCCCGCCAACCCGCAACTGCCGCGTGTCTCGGAGCTGCTCGTACGCACCGCTTCCCCCCAGACCGTGCGCTCACCGCTCCTGTACGCCGCCTTCCCCGACGAGGAATCCGCGCAACGCGCCGCGCGCCAGGTGGAGCAGCTCACCCTCCCCCGCGAGGTCCGCGGCGTGACCACGTCGGTGGTGGGTGGTGCGCTCCTGGTGGACGTGCTGGTGGGCGCCGAGGTGATGGAGGAGGAACCGGATGAATCCACGCCGTCGCCAACGTACCTGGATGGGCTGCTGCGGAGCGCTTCCACCACGGTGACCAGCGCGGGGGGCACACCGGTGAAGCGTGCGGGACTCATGTCCGCCGCCACGTCCCTGGCGTTGACCTGTTCTCCCGTTGACGAGGCCACCGCCACCCGCCTGCACGACGCGCTGCGAGATCACGGCGCCGCGAGCCGTCACCGTCTCCGCCCGCCCTGGGTGCTGCCCGACGACGACAACGCGGAGCAACGCGCCGGGGAGGCGCGCGCTCGTCGGACGCTGCGCCTGGCCACCGACGCTGCGCGCCAGGGCCTGGCTCCGGGTGGCCCGCGGGCCATGCTGGAAGCGCTGCTCTCCCGGAGTGAGGACAACGTCGACGTGGCGAGCGCCACCGCCCGCATCCACGAGCAGATGCGCCAGAGCGTGCGCACCGCCATGGCGCAAGGTCCCGCGGAGGACTGGGACGCCGAGGTGGTGGAGCTGTTCCTGCAGACGGTGGGCGGCACGCCAACGCAGGAGGCCGCCGCGCGTGGGCAGCTGGCCAAGCGACTGGGACCGTTGCCGGGCACGCAGGTCACGCTGCAGGAGCTGTATCTCACGCCCCAGCGCCACGACGGAGAACTGCAGCTGGACATCCCGTACGTGGACACCGAGGCCGCGCCCCACGCGCTGGGCGCCGTGCGCAACTACCTGTGCGCCAACGGGTGCACCGGCGTGACGCTGCGGGCCGTCACCCTGCCCCTGCCAGAGGACGAAGCGCCGTGACGACGACCGGGGACGCTTGACCCTGCCACGAGGGACATGCTCTGGAATTGGTGTCGTCGGAAAAGCCGTGGGGTGAGCGCATGACCGAAGCGGAGCGCCAGGCCATCACCGCGCAGATTGTGGCGGGGAAGGTGCAGGATGCGGTGGCGGCGCTGCGCGTGGCGCTGGGCGGTGACCCGGGCGACGTGTGGGCGCGCCAGCGCCTGGCGGAGATGCTGGCGAGGCAGGGGCGGGTGGTGGAGGCGGTGGTGGAGTATGAGCGCCTGGCCGACGCGCTGACCGCCACCGGGGAAGCGCTCAAGGCGATGGCGATCCTCAACGTCATCCTCAAGCTCGACCCGAAACACACCCGCACCCAGCGCAAGCTGGCCGAGCTCTACGCCCGTAAGCGCAGCGCACCGACGACGACAGAGCCCCGCACCGAGGTGGCGCGCGTGGCGGTGAAGACGCTGGCGGTGCCGGCCGCGGTGGCGCGCCTGCCTTCCATCCCGCTCTTCTCCGACCTGGGCCGCGCCGCGTTCCTGGCGTTGGCCGCGCGCACGCGCCTGCACCAGTTTGCCGCCGGGCACACCATCCTCACGGAAGGAGCGCCGGGCAGCTCCATGTTCGTGGTGGTGCGCGGCGCGGTGACGGTGCTGCGGCGTTTTGTCGACGAGCCGGAGCCCCACGTGGTGGCCCGCCTGGGCGAAGGCGCGGTGTTTGGCGAGATGGCGCTGCTCACCGGCGCGCCCCGCGTGGCCACCGTGACGGCGGCGGAGGAGTGCGAGCTGTTGGAGCTCACGCGCGAGCAGATGGCGGAGGTGACACTGCATCACCCCGGGGTGGCGCGCGTGCTGGAGAAGTTCTGTCGCCAGCGCGTGGTGGCCAACCTCATTGCCGGGAGTCCGGTGTTCAAGCCGCTGGGGACGGAGGCGCGTGACGCGCTGGTGTCCGCGTTCAAGACGCGCGACGAGCCCGCGGGCACGGTGCTGCTGCACCAGGGTCGCGCCGGACACGGCATCTTCATCCTCATGGACGGGCACTGCCTGGTGCACCACCAGTCCGCCGGCGGCCGGCAGCAGGTTGCCGAGCTCAAGCAGGGCGACATCTTCGGCGAGATCTCGGTGGTGTTCGACATCCCCATCACCGCCACCGTGACGACGAAGACCGCGTGCAAGCTGCTCTACCTGGACCGCGGCGCGTGTGAGCGGCTGGTCCTGACGCAGCCCCGCGTGCGTGAGCTCATCCGCGCCCTGGGCGCCACCCGTCACAAGCACCTGATGGAGCTGGCCAGCGCCTGACCGCGCACCCGCGGTGAGGACTCCCGGGAATCTACGGCGGTTCCCATTGAGGTTGACCGGGGAAGTGATGGCCCTTGGAGCCATCACCGCGCAGGTGTCAGGTTCACCCGCCGCCACGGTCCACCCCACCGTGAACCGGTATGCGCGGGGGTCAAATCGCGACGCCATCGATGAGCTGCCGAACAGCGTCGGACGAGCCCCGCCTCCCGGCGGTTCGCCGTTACTTCGGGAGAATCATCAACGCCACGATCGCAATCAGCGCGGGCGAGATGAGCACCACCAGCAACAACCACGCGCGCGGGTGCGCGAAGTTCAACGTCCAACCCATCCCCGCCAGCTTGGGGACCCACAGGCGCTCGTCGTTGGGGTTGACGTAGAGGATGCCGCGGTAGTGCTCCAACCCCGGCACGCCTTCCGCGCGCAGTCGCGCCAGCTCACGACGGTTGTAGACCACCAGCACCACGACCAGCAGCCCCACCCATCCGAACGCGCCGAGGATGATCAGCCACGGCGTCTGCAGGTTGAGCAGCGGAAGCGCCAGGGCCAGGGCGCCCATCATCACCGCCAGCATCGTGCCGGCAATGCGCGCCTGCGCCACGCCCAGCGCCGCCAAGCGCGGGTCCAGGGAGCGCTGCGCGGACCGCATCAGCAGCACCATCAGCTCCAGGAACACCTGGATGCCCGCGCCCAGCATGACGGGGAAGAACACGCCCAGCCCGTCTCGCGTGGCCCACCCGTCGGGGACGTTGCCCACACCCCAGTGGACGATCCAGCGCTCCGGGAACGTGGGACGCAAGAGGACCAGCGCGCCGGTGCTCAACGCCAGCACCACAGGTGCCAGCGCGGGATGGGCCAGGAGACGGTGCATGGTGCGCTCCGCGACGTCGTGACAGGGGCGTCACTCAGAACCACTTCTTGAGCTGCTCCTCCGCCTTCTTCTTGGCCTCCTCGGCCTTCTTCTTGGCTTCCTCTTCGGCCTTCTTCTTGGCCTCTTCCGCCTTCTTCCTGGCCTCCTCCTCGGCCTTCTTCTTCGCCTCG